>NZ_NPKW01000046.1:0-178301 GCF_002265885.1 Vibrio sp. 03_296 | reverse complement strand
GGCAGCGGCAGCCCAAAACATCAAGAAGATAGCGTTGGTGGTGAACTATCTACGAAAAATGGGCTTAAATATGGCAGAAATAAGGCAGATACTTGCTTCTGTATACCCATGTAATGAATGGAAACTTCTGCGCACGATATAACAAAAAAAATCACGATCGCGACCTACGGTCGCTTCCAAAAAAGAACCCCACTTAAAAAGCGGGGTTCGTCATCAATCTGAAATGCCCTGTGAGAACAGGGCATTTTTTTATACGCTAGATTTGCAAAGGTTAGGGTTGAGCTGGCTTATCAGCAATCAAACCGTAAGGCATTGAGGAAAAAACTTTCGGGTTGTGTTGCAGGGTGGGGGCTTCATTCACGCGCTGCCAATCGAGCAACATAATGGCTAGCACGTTACGGTGTTCGCCTGACTCTAACTCAAAACCACCGGATACTGACGGGATCATACCGCGTTCAGGGTCGATTGAAGCTTGAATGGCTTGGCGTGTTTTTTCTACCACTGGATCATCTTCTAGTCCTGCGAGTAAAAAGCTGATCCCGACTTCTGCGATGATGTCTTCTTTGGCTCGAATCAATATGGTGTCAATGTGTTCACGGAAATAGTCAAAGATCCATTGATGCTGCTTCTCATCCACTTGATGCTGATAGTACTCTGAATCAGCGAAGATGATATGGGTCATTCCGTAGAGCTTGTTGCCGTATTGTTGGCCATTGAGCTGTTTATCTTTTGCATCCGGATAGGTTTGGCGGAAGGCATCAATAAACGCTTGCACGACGTCTTGCTCCCCAAGCTGCTTAAGCCAATAAACTTGATTGGCCAGCTGAGCTGCCCACGCTTCAATCATTTCCGGATTGGTGGCGTATTTTTTAAAGTCGTAGCGGCGGATCACTTCACGTAACCTGGCGTCTTGTTTGTGTTCCAAACCATATTCGTTGGCACGAGCCATCGAGCCAAGCAGATCCACACCAAGATACAGATACTCAGGCATGTGCTTTGTGGCGGTATAACGGCGTACACTTCGTTCATCAGTATCATCAAGATAGCTTGCAATACGCTTTTCAGAATAAAGAATGATTTGCTCGGGCGTATACACTTCAGAAGCAAAGCGATTTAAGCGGCTTGCGACTCTCGCCATATCACTCCAAACGGCAGCAGAATATTTTGGGTCGAGTGTTTGGCGATACATACGCAATCCGTAATGACCTTCTTTAAAAGGCGACAAGGTATAGAGTTGCTGCTCGTAAGTGCTTTTTATCAAGGAGGCTGATTGCTGGTAAGTGGGTTTGCTGTTTTCTTCATTGGCAAAGGCAGAGAAGCCGATACCGAGAGAGAGCAGGGTAATTAGTATCCGTGTGGCGATATTCATGACTGAGTCCCATATCAAGATGATAAATCGAAAGGTATCAGTTATTGCCACCGTTTATGTAAGCGTCAGGTCAAATGGCGGTAGGAATTATCTGGCGAAAGGTGAGATTTATTCGCTCCGATTTGGCTTTAGCGGTTTTGGGTACACAATGTCGCCAATAGTGCTGAGTGCTGCCTGCCATGATCAATAACGATCCGCTGGTCAGTTCGAACTCGATTTTCTCTTTGGTAATGAGGTGTTGAAGAACAAAGCGACGGCTTTCTCCCAAATTGACGGAGGCGATGACAGGATTGCCGCCCAGTTCTGGTTCGTCATCCTGATGCCAGCCCATAGAGTCTTGTCCATTGCGGTAGAGATTCGCCAATACCGAGTTAAATAAATGGCCGGAGGCATTCTCGCAACGCGCTTTTAGATCGAGTAACGTGGGTGTCCAAGGCAGAGGTTGCATGGTCAAGCCTGAATAAGTGTAAGCCGCGTCACCACACCAAGCCTGAAGGCGAGGTTGTAGGACTTGGCGGCCAAACATTTGAATGGCTTTTTGCTCCCACGGAAGTTCATGCTTTAGCTGAGCAAAGTACGTTTCGACTTGATCTTGAGAAAGAAATGTCGGCCACCACAGCAACTGGCCATCGGTTATGGTCAACCAATCGGGTGAATCAAACAAAAACATTGAAGATGACATACACTTACCTAGAAAGAGACGAAATATTGCTTACCTATAAATACAAGATTGGTTTATTCTTATACATATATTAACTTTTTTAACAATAATAACGATTTATTATTTGCTTGTCCTACGTTGTAGGCGTTGATCTGGGGATTTAATGAAATATACGTTTGGAAAGCGATGGAGTGTTAACTTATTGTTTCTCCTGTTCATCACTCTTTCCGTCGGCATTGTCGAACTGCTTCATCATGAGCAGAAAAAAGTGCGCCAAGAGTATTTCCAGCGAGAAGCAAAAGAGCAACTATCCACCATTCGTTCGAAGTTGGAAGCGGCGATCGTGTCGGACATCTACATCGTGAGCAGTCTAGCAACGCTCATTTCTCTTCATCCAAATAGCAACAAGCAAGCGCTTGACCAAGCTTCTGAGAAAATTCTGCGCAAAGGGAAACATTTACGCGTTATAGGCCTCGCAAGAGATGACGTGGTGAATTATGTCTATCCATGGGTCGGAAATGAGAGCGTCTTAGGATTGGACTACAAAAAAGAACCAGCACAGTGGGAATCTATCGTTAAAGCGAAAACCATTGAAGAGATTTTTATTGCTGGGCCGATTGAGTTAGTTCAAGGAGGTAAGGCGCTGGTGGCTCGTGTGCCTATCTTTAGCGATCCCCCGCTTAATTCCCAATATTGGGGTGTGTGCAGTGCCGTACTGAATTTTGATTCGCTATTGATGGAGGTTGGATTTGCCAGTTTTGCCTATCAATATCGAGTCGCGATAAAAGGTTTGGATAGTGAAGCCGAGAAAGGAGCGATGATTTATGGTGATGAAGCGACGTTCAATGATGCATTTGTCAAAGAGCGTGTGAGCTTTCCTTACGGAGGTTGGGTATTGGCTGTGGCCGATGATGGGCGCTATGCCGCGTTAATGCCCTGGTATCAAACACAAGTTGTGCGCTTGATTGGTTACCCCACTGCATTAATACTCTGTCTGGTGTTTCTCGCTATTTATCGTCTCTATACGATGGCGCATAGCCGCTCTTTGCATGATGAGCTGACGGGGTTGCCGAACCGACGTTACTTTATGTATTCCCTAGAACACCATTTTGAACACGCCAAGAAACAAGGCCGCGATGATACCTTTGCCGTCATTAATCTCGATCTCGACCGCTTTAAACAGATCAATGATACTCATGGGCATGCAGCTGGTGACAAAGTACTGATTGCTTGTGCGGAAAGGTTGAAGAGTACTTTGCGCTCGACCGACTTAGTCGCACGCATTGGTGGCGATGAGTTTTTGGTACTCTCTGCAAGAATGACGCATGAAAAAGACATGGAAATCTTACTCAATAAACTCAAAGCGGCGCTTTGCTCGATGCCCATTGTGTATGAAGGCGAGTTGATCTATTTACACATTAGCATTGGTTACTGCTTGTTCCACCATGAGATGAAAGATTCTGAAGAGATGCTCAAACAAGCCGACCAGCGTATGTATAACGAGAAAAAGGCCAACAAAATGCGTTTTGCCGCCATTGGCTAGCGTTCAGATGAGTGTTAATTGTCGGCAAAAGAACCATTCGCGTTGCTAACAAAAAGAAACAACAGAGGCCCAGCTGGGCCTTTGTTGTTTTTGTACAGCAGTACTGTTTTCGTCTTGAGAGACTAGAGTTTAAATTCGTGAAGTTTACCTTGTACTCGATGCACTTCTGCTTGGTAACCGTTGACGATTTCGTTGAGGTTGTTCGCATGGCTACCGGTGCGATGTGCAATGTCGGCCAAAACATCGACATCTTTGTCGATCGCTTCACTGGCTTTGGACTGTTCAATGGTGGCGTTGGCAATACTACTGATGTGTTGATTGACCTGTTCGATAGCCGATTCCAGCTTTTCGACACTCTGTTTTACTACATCGACAGAATGGAAAGTTTCATCACTGGCCTGTTTACTCTTCGCCATGTTATCCACCGCAGATTTTGTGTTGTCACGAATTTTATCCAGCAGTTTACTGATGCTCTCTGTTGCTTCTTGGCTACGCTGAGCAAGATCTCTGACTTCAGATGAGACAACTGCGAAACCACGGCCATGTTCTCCTGCTCGGGCGGCTTCAATCGCAGCATTGAGCGCCAAGAGGTTGGTTTGTTCGGATACGGCGTTGATGGTCGCGACGATTTGCCCAATGCTTTGTGTATCGCTTTCTAACTCATGCATACAATGCTGCGTGGCATCGATTTGCGCCAGTAAGCTTTTTACCGAATTAAATGAAAGTGTACTTTGGCTTTGGCACTCCAATACTTGCTGGTTCATATTGTCTGTGTCTTCGGTTGCACGCTCAGCTGAATGGGCAATTTCAACACTGGATTGAGACAGCTCGGTCATTGCGGTGGCGATATTGTCACATTTTGCGATGGTTTCTTGGCCGCTTGAGTCGAGTTCTCCGGAAGTTGCAATGATTTGGCTCAGTCGTTCTGTACTGTGATCATTGGTCTCTTTGACATCTTGTATCAAATGACGAATCGCGTGGTTAAGTTGGTTAACGCTCGCTGCAATTGAGGCAATTTCGTCACGGCCCGTTTGGTCAAGATCGACGGAGAGATCGCAGCGTTTAGCCATCTCAGACAACTTGCTTGTTAAGGAGCCAACACGACTTCTCAAGTTAGTGACGGTCGCGATAACGATCCACGCAAACAGGAAGGAAAGCACAGCGGCGCCGATGGTGAGAACATTGCGGGTCATGATGGCGCTGGCTGCGCGTTGTTCTGAAAGGGTGTTCATTTCACCTTGTAACAAATTGCGGACTTGATTAATCAAGGTAATGCGTTCTGTTGCGAGTTTGAACCATTCTTGTGACGTTGGACCGTTGATGGCATCGAGCTGCTCAGATTGAGACAGGAAACTCTTCTGGATGCTTTCGACTTGCTGCCAAACTTGGTTGCGTTCTTGGTTTTGAAGCTGTTGCTTGAATTGTGGGGGAAGCTCAAGCATCGCGCTGCGCTTCGCATAGTCACCGGAGCTGATGTAGCCTTGGATATTGGCATACAGAACCGGGGTTGCTTGGCCGCGTGCAAACACACCATTAAGTGCGCCGCGTACCTGACCTGCTCGTTCCTTCATTATGATGATAGATACAAGAGATTCGCCAAGTGCACCAAGCTGGTAGTTACCCACTTGTGACAGCATTAAACGGCTGTTATCGATCGCCAATTGATTGAGATTGGAGTAATAACCGAATGGGGCGATGGTTGGTGCGAGTTTGTCGACTCCGGCTCGGACGTTGTTCAGTTGGCTGAGTTGCTGAGTGATGTCGCTGACCAGCATATTGACGAAGGTACTATTTAGTAACTCGGGTTTGTAGCTGCGCAACGCGGCGATCGCTTGGTCTGCTTTTCCTCTTTGCTGCCCTAAGGCGGCGACTTGGTCTGGATTACCTTTGCTACCGAGTACGCCTGCGGTGAGTCCCCGTTCTACCGCTAAATTATGGGCCAGGTTGTCAAACAAGATCACCATCTTAATGGCTTCTCTGTCCACTTCTGACATCTTAGCCTGACGATTGAAATCAAGAATGGTATTACCGGCTAGGAAAATGGAAATCAGTAAAGGAATTCCAGCCACAATACTCACGATGATATAGAGTTGGAACCGACGTAAAAGCGAATGCATAAAACCTCTCCAAGTCATACGAATCTGCGACGTACGACACGCTTATATTAAGAATTTCTAAACAAGTATAGAGTGAGATCACGCGCATGATGGATGGTAAAGTGAGATAACGTTGAGTGAATCACATAAATTTTAATCGGATTTATATCAAGCGTTTAAAACGTAACCACAGAGTATAATGCGTTATTGATAGTGAAATTGTTAGCATATTGGTCTGAGGTTGCATTATGCAAATGCAATATGCAATTTTGTGTGTATAAATACGCCGATTTGATACGGAATTCGTGATTTTATGCCCATATTAAACTTGGCACGTATTCTGCTTTAGTTAAGGTGACCCTTATTAAGCCGAGGGTCACCTAGCCAACTGACGTTGTTAGTGAATAATGACTTGTTCACACATATATACGGCCAAACACCTGATTGTGTTTGGCCTTTTTTTATTCATCTTCTGAACATTTGGCATAACAGCTTGGCTGCCTTGGACAGACAGCGCCACGAGAACAAATGAGACGAGCAGGGGCTTCGATTCCTCGTTCAATCCATTTGATGTTCAATATTTTTGCGATGGTCTTGAGGTCTTTTCGTATATGGAAAGGAATCTCAGCACTTCCGCCTTGTTTGACACATAGGCGTTTCAGTTCTTCCGCAATCTCGAGTGCATCGCCACCTTGGGCATTAATCGCAGGGTTAAGGTCGATGCCGGCGCACAACACCCGGTTATTGCCCGCAGGGTCCATCACGTTAATGGATTCACAGCAATATAGCCTTGGCTCATTGCCCACGTTTAAGATGGAAAGTTGTGCAGAACTGCCATTACGTGGTTCGGATAGGCGGCGAAATACCGCCCAATGCTGGCATGGGTCGTTAACCGTTCGCATATTTCCCCAAGGTAGAGGGATGCCATTGCCACGATAAACCGCTTTTAACTTGCCCGGGCCATAAGCATCAAAATAGTGCCAGTGAGGGTAGGGTGACACCACCGTCATACGTCGCATGGCGACAGAAGGTGAGACGCCCGCTTTCTGATGCACATCGATTTCGTAACCTGAGCGATCAAGCAATTGGCGGAAAGGCACTTTAGGACAAAGGAGTGCACCAGCAAAAAAACTGGATTCAAAATCTCGCCAAGCTTGTAGGATGTCTTGTGAATTGAGCTCAGAGGTTGGGTTAACATCGTCATTCTGATCCCAGTTATTTTGGTGACCGATGGAGAGCACATTTTTCACGTTGTCTGAGCTGTGCAAAATTCGATGACCGATGTACACCGCCAAGTCGTATTTTAAGCGGGTTGGGTACTCTTTCATCAGATTGTTGAGGTAGATAGTGCCCGGTGGCTCCATAAAAGAGGTGACGAGTTGCTTGGCGTTAACGCCAAGTTCGTCCACTACATCTTTCGGCGTGCGATTGATCCAACGGATATCCAAGCCAAGGCTTTTCGCAATGTCGATAAGATCTTCTGCCGATAAATTCAGGCGTTTCTTGCCAACCTCTTCCGCAGCTCTTTCCAAATCTGGGAAATGGTTTTGGTTGGCTTCTTGGTGAGCACGGATCAATAAGTGAGCGAATTGGCGTCCTGTAATGCCCGTTTGTGACAGCATTTCGGGAATGGCGATTTGTAAAATGTCGTTGGAGAAAAGAAAGCTGGGTTCTAACGCCATCCCATTTAAGCCACCGCGATTGCCTTTGTTGGGGGTAATCGCTTCGAGCTCGGGTTCATCATCGAGGAACCAAGCGGGATCTTTTTGAAAAACTTCAGCAATCACTTCTAACATATCGATGCTTGGAACGCGTTTTCCCCGTTCGATCATCGATAGGTAGGAAACTGAAGGGGCGTATTCAGGGTTAATACGAATACAGCGCGCAGAAAGGTCTTCCATTGTTAAGTGGTTATTTTTCCGCAAATTTCTAATTTTTGTCCCCAGAAAATGCGATTGGCGAATCAGGCTTTTTGACACAGACATTTTGTAAAATTCACACTGTAAAATTTTTGTTGTGAAATTGTAGTAAAAAATTCGCTAGTCTACATACTAAGAGAGCAAGGAAAAGAACCTTCAACTTCACAAATTTGCTTGCAACTAAAACGTAAGTTTGAAGTATGTGCTCTAAAACAAAATTGTTGTGTGTTATCCAAGAGGACAAGACGATGAATATGCTGACATTCGATAAAAATGAAAACCAACAACAACGCCCATTTATCGCTGAAGCCGTATTTGCCGTCGAAGCGGTAAATTCTAATCAGCAAGATGAAAAACAACAAAAAGCGAAACAGCTTCTCGACAGAATGTTTCCGCTAGAATCTGGCTCTCATCAAGACGTAACCGCCTATGTGATCGACTATCGCCACCTGATGGCATATTTTGCAGATGGTTCTCACAGTGGCCTTCAAGCACCAAAACATTTTGTCGCGTTCACGGGAGAGAAAGAAGATCCTTGCTCTATCTTGCTACGCGATGAATCAGGCAGCCACATTGAAGTGATGCTGGGTTGCCACAAAGGCACAGGAAGTGTGGAACTTGTCGATATCGACGATATTCAATTGGAAACGCGCACGACCTTTAGCCCTGAATTAACTGGTGATGCACCAACGGCAATGCGTCATTGGATCAGTCTAGTGAAAGGCGACGTGAATGGTAAGCCAATGGCCAGCAGTGAAGATAAAGAATATACCGCGAAAAGTGGTGAAGATTATGTACTGAGTTACTGCTATAGCATCTAAATAGACACACAACTCAAGCCCCGAGCATCTCTGTTGATTCTTGGGGCTTTGTTGTTTGTGTTGAGTTTGTTGACCGTTATCATTTTTGAACGCTCAGCATGCAGTATGTCTTTCTTAGTGCGGGCGCGGGCACTCGAAGTCTTCTCGAGGCTTTCTTTGGCGTCCTTACAGTGGCATCACGCGGTTACGACCAAGTTGCTTCGCTTCATAAAGCAGTTTGTCAGCACGTTCGATCAACGATTCTGAAGTTTCGTCTGGCTTCAACTCGGCAACACCAAATGAAGCACTGATGTTTTCCACCTGCTGGCCAGAGCGTTTGTCTTTGACTTTCAGTTTTTCGATGGTGCGGCGAAGTGACTCAGCGTATTGACGAGCAATTCGCAGAGATTTATTGGGCACAATCAACGCGAACTCTTCTCCGCCAAATCGATACGCCGCAATACCTTCACGGCAACTTGTTTGCAGTCGTTTGGCAATCGCACGAATCACCGAATCGCCAAACAGGTGGCCATAGTTGTCGTTGAAGGTTTTAAAATGATCGATGTCGAGCAAGATAAGACTTAGGTTTTGCTGGGCATTTACTAGTGCCTTGAGATCGCTATCGAACGCACGGCGATTATAAAGTGTGGATAGTCCATCAAAGAGAGCGTCTCTTTGCACTTCCGCTAACTGCTCTTTCAAGCGAGAGATTTCGTTGCTTGCGTTATTGAGTTGGCTCGTGAGGAAACGGGTGGAGTGGCGGATCTCGCGTGACTCCGTCACCAGTTCACGTATAACGCCCATCACTTCTTCAATACTCAAGCCTTCATCTTCTACTTTCTCTAACTTGCTGAAATTTTTATCAACGAGTGTCGAAAAAGAGGAAGTGTCCGCGATGGTATCCGTCATGGAGCTCGCAACCTCGAGCAACAACACTTCAATGTTGCTTCTCAGGTCCTTCATGCTGGTTTCCGCTTTGCTCGCTACGTAGTTGTTGTAGAGCTGCTCGTTAGTCGCGGGTGGGCAGATACCGTAGTTTTCTAAAACGGTATCCAATTCCTGATTGAGTTGAGGAATAGCGTTGTCCACGTAGGTATACCAAAGGGCATAGTTTGCAGGTGTGGCCGCTACGTGGTTCTTAATCATCAAAGGTACCGCTTTTTTTAAATTAGCGGTGGATTTCTTAAAGTCGTCGCTTGTCATTCTAATTATGCTTTTAACGAGAGCTAACAATCATATAGCTAAGAGTAGCGGAACAATGATTGTAGTGCTTTAATTTTTATCATTTTTGAGCAGGAATTATTAAAAAAAACCATGCAGCAATCAATATATTTAATGGCTGGTATGCGATCTATTGAATTGTGATTTGAAAGGGAAGTGTTCCGCAGGGAAATGAGAAAGATGGTGTTGAAACAACTGCCTTACCTCTCGCGGAACAAATTTGGGGAATAAATGTGCAACAGAGTGAATTGCAATGGATGGAACCTTAAACCAGATAATTTGTAAAATCCAGTTTGAAATCACTGTTTGTAGGTATGAGACGAATTGAAAAGAAAATGAGGGACACAAAATGTGCCCCTCATTGGAGAATAAACAGAAAACCGACGTTGCTATTGGAACAAGGTTAAATACTCGCCGTAACCCATGTTCTCCATTTGAGCCACTGGAATAAATTTCATGGCCGCTGAGTTCATACAATAACGCAATCCGGTTGGTGCTGGTCCATCGTCAAACACATGTCCTAAGTGCGAATCCGCAAACTTGCTTCGTACCTCGGTGCGAGGGTACAGCAGTTTGTAGTCGGTTTTGGTGACAATGTAAGCCGAGCTAATCGGTTTGGTAAAACTTGGCCAGCCTGTACCGGATTTATACTTGTCGGTTGAAGAAAAGAGCGGCTCGCCAGAGACAATATCGACATAGATACCCGCCTCTTTGTTATCCCAATATTCGTTGTTAAAGGGTCTTTCAGTGCCTTCTTTCTGTGTGACGTAATACTGTAAATCCGTCAGTTGTGCTTTGATCTCTTTGTCCGATGGGCGCGAGTAGGTTTTGGCGTTTTTCGTCAGTGCTTTCTCATCAATCAACTGACGCAGTGTTCTGGGTTGCTCAATGCGATCATCACCAAAGACTTTATCGAGATACTGGTCACGACCAGAGGCGTGGCGGTAATACTTGTATTTCAAGCTACTTTTTTTGTAGTAATCCTGATGGTATTGCTCTGCGGGATAAAACGCTTCGTACTCAATCAGTTCCGTTTTAAGTGGTTTTGGGTAGATCTGCGCCTCATCGACTTCTTTAAGAAACCGCTCCGCAATCTGTTTTTGCTCGGCAGTATGATAAAAAATAGCAGGGCGATATTGTGGACCTCGATCGACAAACGAACCTTTATCGTCGGTAGGGTCAATATGGCGTAGGAAGTAATCTAACACCGCTTCATAGCTGACAACGTTAGGATCGTAGCGAAATTGAATCACTTCAATATGACCCGTTTTACCCGAGGAGACTTGTCGATACGTCGGATTCGTCATTTCGCCACCCGAATAACCAGACACCACATCATACACCCCATTCAATTTTTCAAGGTCTGATTCAGTACACCAAAAACAACCGCCGGCTAGCGTTGCAACAGGCAAGGATGCTAAGTTTGGTGCGGTTTTGTCCATGGTATCGGCAACGCCGACTTTGGCGAGCAGAGTGAACATAAGTGGCAGCGCAATGGCTGCGGAAATGAGTAATTTGCTGAGTTTTTTCATTACTACCTCAATGGAATTTATTGAGAACATACGTAACAAGAAAGGCCAAAGGCCAAAAAAATTTCCTAGAAATGCAATTTTCCGTTGCTATCCGGTTTTAGCTGGCTAGAGTAGAGCCACTAATGGTCAATGTTGAGAATAGAAGCCATGCAAGCAGAAGTTAAGTGGGTAGAAGATTTTAAATTTTTGGGTACCTCGCAGTCAGGACATTCCGTTGTTATGGACGGAAATGGGGGTGCAACGGCGCCAAGCCCTATGGAAATGGTGCTAATGGCCGCGGGTGGTTGTAGCTCTGTTGATGTGGTAGACGGTTTGAAAACGGCAGGTCAGAAAGTGAGTTCTGTGAACGCAAAACTGAGCACAGAGCGTCGTGAAACCGCCCCACGTATTTTTACCGCAGTGAACATTCATTTCGTCGTTTCGGGTGAACAACTTGATGAAGCTATCGTGGCAAAAGTGACGGCGGACTCTCTCGAAAAATATTGTTCTGTGTGCTTAATGCTCGGTGCCGGTGTCGAAATGACGCACAGCTGGGAAATCGTTTAAATCCAAACGACATAAATAACTCGTTAAAGCGGAAGAGAAAAGTGAAGGCTTTTCTCTTTTTTCTTTTTGACTTCTGGTTAGGATGGATGAGTATTTTTCGTCACTTAGGATGAGGTATATCCGATGACTGAATTTGAAAAAATGAATTCCGGGCAAATCTTTGATGGCGCGGATACGGAAATTGATGCGATTCGCAATCGTGCTGCGGTGTTATTGAAAGAGATCAACGCGGCAACGGAAACAGAACAACGCATCGCACTGCAAAAACAGCTCTTTGCCAGCATGGGCAACAGTTATATCCAGCCTCCATTTATGTGTGAATTTGGCAAAACCATCTCTATTGGTGAGGAAACGTTCATCAACATGAATGTTGTGATGCTGGATGGGGCGCACATTACGATAGGCAGTCACGTGTTAATTGGCCCGAGTTGCCAGTTTTATACCGCTTCTCATTCCCTTGATTATCGAAGCCGACGCCAGTGGGAAACCTTCTGCAAACCGATTGTTGTCGAAGATGATGTTTGGATTGGTGGAAATTGCGTCATCAATCAGGGGGTCACCATTGGAGCTCGTTCTGTCATCGCTGCGAACTCGGTGGTTAATCATGATGTCCCGCCAGACTGTTTGTATGGGGGCACCCCAGCGAAACTGATTCGACAGTTAGACAAGTAACGCAAACAGTTTGCTAAGGACTTTGATGCGGAAAACGCTCATGCCGCTTGTTCGCTATCAATCCGTTGGTTCGTATAGCGCTAGATAATGCTTGAGCGATTTGCTTGCGGTTGTTTCAAACTCTTCATCGTGCATACGCATTGCTTGGATTCGGTCTAGGCGAAACTGACGGTAATCTTGGCGAAGTTCGCACCAGGCGACCAATGTCCAAACCTTGCCCCAGAAGAACTGGCCAAGAGGTTGGATTTTACGTTCAGTGGTTTGGCCGTTTTCATCTTGATAATCGAGGCTAACTTTAAAGTGATGTTCAATCGCGTGTCGCAGCAGTTGCCCGCGCTTTGCGGTTTCTGAATGGGTATGAAACTCTGGCACAATGAGAGGAAAATCTTCCACTTGCTGTTTGAGCTTATCCGGCAGGACGGAAAGAATCTTGATGGAGGCGGAGCGCGACGCGTCGGCCAACTCTGCATCTGACCAAGCTCGCACCATTCGCATGCCAAGTTCCAGTGCCATCATCTCTTTTTCAGTAAACATCAGCGGTGGCAGGTGAGAACCACTTTGGAGTAAGTAGCCAACGCCCGCTTCTCCTTGAATGGGAACGCCTGAGTGAATCAGTGACTGAATATCACGATAAATCGTCCGCTCGCTCACTTCCATTGTTTCGGCAAGTTGCTTAGCGGTGACTGCGTAACGCTTTGAGCGTAATAGAGTGAGCAGTTCAAATAGTCGTTCCGATTTACTCATGGTGTTCCTAAATTAAACAAACTGGGTTATGTGATGCTTGTCGATTACTGAGTGCTGCATGAACTCATTTTGATCAACTGATGTTGCATCACTAATGACGGATGCTCGATCAATCCCATCAATGGTTGGCAATCAGGGCAAGCCGTAAACTGCTCACCGGCATTCTTGGCATCGTCCATTGTTTGCCAGTAAACAATGTCTGTCCAACGATTGGTGGTGCAGTCGTGACTTAGCGAGCGATAAAGAAAACCGGGCAGAGTGGCGATAAACCGATGGCTTTGTTCTGTCGCTGCAACGATGTCCTGCTCTGTTGCCCCTTCCACTAATGTGTAGCTTACTAACTCGATAACTTGTTCCATGAGAGATTCTCCTGTTGTGTGATAGTCAAACTCACATTACCTCTCTTCGCTGTCAGAACGTGTCAGTAGCCGAATCCCAGTACGGTGCATCACTGCCCAGTTTTTCGTTGAGGAAGTCGATAAACATCCGGACTTTCAATGGCATGTGTTTGCGTTCTGGGAAAACAGCGTAGAGAAAATGTTGTGGCAACTGATACTCAGGCATGAGGTTGACGAGTTTTCTATCACGTAACTCTTTGCCGATGATAAATGTCGGCATTTGCGCAATGCCAATGCCGGCAAGCAGTGCTCTTCGGATGGCTTCACTATTGTTGACGATAAAATTGCCCTTAGGCAGAACTCTGTATTCGTTACCTTGATTGAGAAAAAGCCACTCGTTACCACCGCGAAAATAACTGTAGCGCAAGCAATTGTGCTGAGCGAGATCGGCAGGTTTGCTCGGTGAACCCATGCGGGAAACATAGTCTGGCGAGGCACATAATACGGTGCGGCAGGGCGCAAGACGTTTTGCAATAAGGTTCGAATCAGGTAGGTGACCAATACGAATGCCGAGATCGAAGCGGCCAGCCACGAGGTCGACCATCTGATCTTCCAACTGCAAATCTACTTCGACCTTAGGATAACGGCTCAAAAACTCACTGATCAGCGGGGCAACATGAAGCACACCAAAAGTCATTGGGGCCGTGATTTTCAGTCTTCCTCGTGGCTCACCTTGGAGTTCGGTAACGGCATCAACCCCTTGTCTGGCCAGATTGAGTGCTTGCGCCGCGTATTCGTAGTAACGTTCTCCTGCCTCCGTTAAGCTCAGCTTTCGAGTGGTACGATTCAACAAGCGGCTACCGAGTTTATCTTCGAGATGATTGATGCGTTTACTAACGGCGGATTTGGTTAAATGGAGCTGTTTGGCAGCAGAGGAAAAGCTGCCGCATTCAACAACCGAGACAAAAATCGGCAAATCGGAGAATTGACTATGCATAGGGCTCGTGATGAAAATGAGATTGTTGCCACTAAGGATACAATGTTTTTCTCAGTGTGGTGATTATCTTAAATTGAAAAACAATCTAAACTAGCGAAAAATGAGTTGGTTGTGGAAGTAAAACAATGAAATACGAATGGATCTGGTTTGACGCAGACGAAACCCTTTTTCACTTTGATGCTTTTAAAGGCATGCAATTGATGTTTGCCCGTAAAGGCGTGGATTTCACGCAAGAGGACTTTCAAGAGTATCAAACTGTCAACAAACCACTTTGGGTAGACTACCAAGATGGCAAGATCACCGCAGAAGAGATCAAGCATCGACGTTTTGCTGATTGGGCGAAAAGACTCGATACCACGACTTTGGAGCTTAACTCTGCGTTTCTCGATGCCATGGCGGATATTTGTACGTTGCTGCCTGGCGCACAAGAGCTGATGGAAGCGCTACACGGCAAAGTGAAGATGGGCATTATCACCAACGGTTTTACTGAGTTGCAGGCCGTACGTTTAGAGCGTACCGGAATGAGTGCCTATTTCGACAAAGTGGTGATCTCAGAACAAGTGGGCGTTGCGAAACCGGATCTCGCCATTTTTGACCACGCGTTGCAAGTGGCAGGATTGCCATGCAAAAGCAAAATTCTGATGGTGGGAGACAACCTTCACTCTGACATTCTCGGCGGGCTGAACTTTGGTATTGAAACCTGTTGGTTGCAACATCCAGGAAGTCAGCCTGATGCCGCGATTGCTCCTCACTACACCGTGACGTCACTGTCAGAGCTGAAAGCCATTCTTCAAGCGTAAGATCAAGCTTCTTTGCGAGCTTTTCCGGGGCTAACAAGAAACGCTTTCTTAAAGGCCCTTGAAAACGCCGCTTCCGAGCGATAGCCCACCGATTCGGCGACCAAAGCGATGCTGTCTCCAGCCTTAATTTGGCTCCAAGCAAGCTGCATGCGCCACCACGTCAAATACTCGATGACCGTTGAACCACTGATCTGACGAAACGTGTTCGCGAGTGCACTGCGCGACATAGCGCAGTGCTTGGCGAGAGATTCCAATGTCCAGTCATGTTGTGGCTGCTGGTGAACCGCAGAAATGACATGACGCAGCTTGGGGTGGGCGTACAAAGAGAGCAGCCCCACTTGTTCGGGGTGCGAGTACAAGTAAGCCCTCAACGCGTTGATAAACAGCAGCTCGGCAAGCCTGCCGATGATCACATCCGACCCTGTTCCGTCTTGGTAACTTTCAGCAAGAATCATTGACATGATTGGCGTCAGCCATTTTTCACTTTCTTCTGCTTTGATGACGAAGACACAAGGCAAGGCTTGCAAAATGCCATGAATGCCGATGTGTTGGAATTCGACTTTCGCGCATAATAATCCAGTGGAGTTTGGATCTTGGCATTGCGCATAGCTGAGATGCTGCTGCTCGCCAATCAATGGTGTAATGGGGGAGAGGCGATGGCTGAGCTCTTTGGGGAAAATGACCAAGTCACCCGTGTTCAGGGTTTCTTGCATCACGTCAGGAACATCTAAACGACAGTCGCCTTTGGTCACCATATGGAAACTGGTGTGGGTGGCTTCGTCTTTATTTATTACCCAGTTTCCGCACACTTGGGCATTGTGATACACCTCAACGTCTAACCGCATATGTTGAATTAAATGAGAAAAGGGCTCCAAATTGTACTCCTGAGCATAATTTGTGGACGAGTAAGCATTCATCGTACAGAACAATTCCTTTACTGTTAACCCCGTTAAAACGAATTATTCCTGCATTTGCTGGTGGTAACTCCAAAGTAATCACACAAATTAAACCGCGATAAGACAACGCGATAAGACAAAAGGGAGCTGACCTTTGCCATGCCAACTTCAGAATTGAAATCGACAAGCAGAAAAACAACGTTGAGTGATTTTATCTCGACCGCGAAAACCCCTTCAATTTTGAAACGCTCCATCAAGGTGGCGGCGATTGTCGGTACGGTACTAATGATGATCAATCACGGTGATGCATTATTCGCGGGTCAGGTCGAGAGTGAGCGCGTACTAAAAATTTTGCTGACTTATATGGTGCCATTTTGTGTTTCTACCCAAGCCAGCGTGAGTGCAACATTGGCCATGCGAAAGAGTGCGTAACTGAATGAAATTTAGACTATTCCAAAAGAAATTAGAGCAAGACCAGATCATTATTGATCGCTCACGACTAGTAGAATTAGAAGCAACCGAAGCACGCTATCAGCAGTTTGTCCAAGATAATCCCTTGGCTTATGCGCAGCAAATTGTCACCAACGCGAGCAATGTAAATAAGGCGTCTGCCAATCGCATGACCTCTATTACGGAAAGCTCAGAGCTGGTGGGGTATTTCATCGAGCAATCTAACGATATAGAACGTTTATCCGCAGATTCTTATCGCTCAGCAACGCAAACAGCAGACACTGCGTCACAGGCCATTTTGAAGTTGCATAGTGTTATGGAGCAGATCCATGATTCAAAAGTGCAGATTTGTGAATTTACCAAATTGTTGAATTCGTTAGAGCAAAACAACCAAAACATCGGAAAATTGGTGGACTCCATCAAAGGTATTGCTGCACAAACCAACTTGTTGGCACTGAATGCGGCGATTGAGGCTGCGCGCGCCGGTGAGCACGGACGCGGCTTTGCTGTAGTCGCAGACGAAGTGCGCTCTTTGGCCAACACGGCAACGGAATCTGCCGACAGCATTAGCTTTGAGATGAAATCCATCATGGATATTTCTGCGCAGGTGATGGAAAAGCAGAAGGAAGTGGAGCAAGTCATCCACTACAGTGCAGAAATTGCAGAAAAAACCGTGAGTGATATGGAAAGCTTGGTGCAGATGTCTGGCGAAAGCCAACGCTCGGTGGCGAATGTTATTGAGAGTGTGCAAAAGCAGCTATCAGATTCACATACGATTCAAAGTAATATGCATCGTTTGGTTGAAGACACCAGAACGGCGTTATCGTTGTCAGGTTCTAACCACGAGCTGGCGAAGCAAATTACTCAAGCACTGATTGACGTAAAATAATTTCCCCAACGGCGCAGGGACGCGCACTCCCTCTCTCAGGATTTCACTTGTCTGACAAACGCATCCGACAAGGATTGAAACAAGCGATCTATCGATGGTCTTTGCTCAATATGCTCAAACAACGGCGTATGCACATCGGCAAGGATTTCCGCGTTATGATTGCTCAGTTGATTACACAATTGAACGGGTTTGACTATCTTGGCCATGTCGGCATCGATCAATAAACACGCTTGAGCAAGGATGATCTGCCCACCGGATTTTTTCAGCAGCACACGTTGCGCGGTCCCCACAATTTTTTGTCCAGCAATGTTGAGATTGTAATCACCATCACAATAAGACCCCGGTGTGGCATGAACATCGGCCTCTAAGCCAAATTGCTGAAAAAAGCCGCGCAGAGTATCACACAGTTTCAAATAGGCTGAACGGATGTCATAGGCTTGATCTTGCGGCCAGTGGTAGAGGTGCGAGAGGTTAATAATGCCCGGCACTTGTGGTACCGGCGCTCCCCCAGTTTTTCGTGCCGTCAGTTTCCAGCCAAGCTCGGCGAGTTCAGCGCGTAAATGTTCGGTTTGTGGCCATTTATTACCAGCGGGTAGCACAAGCGTGGGGTGCTTTACTTGCCAAAGCAACAGGACCTGATCGAGTTCACCAGCCTGTACCTGCTTGATCAACGCCTCTTCTCGCTCGAACAGCGTTTCTGCATCAATACTGAGATAACGAATTAATCTGTTTTTTGTAGCCACAATGTTTCTCTCGCTCATTACGACGACGATGAAAAAACCGCCCGTAGGCGGTTTAGTCTCGATTTTTCATGTTCTTAAACTAAGGCTAGTTTAAGACCTTCCGCCAATCGCGTCACGGCTTCTTTCAACTGTTCTGGCGTAGCATTGGTGAAGTTGAGACGCAGCGCGGCTTGCGCTTTTTGTCCCGCAGGGTAAAACACCGGGCTAGGGACCACCGCAACACCATTACCGAGCAGCGATTTAGCCAGTGCGAACGTATCGCATTCTGGTAGCGTTACCCAGACAAACATGCCGCCATCGACCGATTTCAACTGGCAGTTTGCAGGCAACTGCGTTTGCAGCGCCTCTGCCAATACTTGGTAGCGAGATTGATATAGCGTGCGGATTTTTTCCATATGCTCTGGGAATTTTTCATGCTCAAGCAAACCAAGCAGCAGGGCTTGCATCGGCACGCTGGAATGAAGGTCGGCCCCTTGTTTTACTTTGATTAACGGTTCTAGGTAGCTGACTTTGCCTGTTACGATACCAATGCGTAGACCCGGAGAGGCGATCTTTGAAAACGAACGAAGCACAATCGAATCTTGCGGGCAGAAATCGGAAACCAGCGGCAGCGCTTCACCTTGGAAGCGAAGCTCACGGTATGGCGCATCTTCAATGAATGCCACTTTGTGTTCGATACACAGCTTGGCGACCTGTTTGCGCGTTTCGAGTGACCAACACACGCCCGTTGGGTTGTGAAAATCAGGTACGGCGTAGAACATTTTTGGCGAATGCTGCTTAAAACACGCTTCAAGTTCGTCAAGATTCGGCCCCGCTTCGGTTTGAGAAACCGTGACAATGTTGGCACTGACAAGGCCAAACACTTGCATCGCACCAAGATAGCTTGGCGCTTCCATCACCACGGTGTCACCCGGGTTAATATAAGCGCGAGCGATGAGGTCGAGCCCTTGCTGCGAACCAGTACACGCCATTGCCATGTGTGTTTCAGGCAGCGACATGTAGGTTTTTAGAAAGTTAAGCAGTGGGGCGTAACCCGCCGTGGCACCGTATTGGAATACTTGCGGCATCTCAGAGAGTTTTTCCAATGTCGGTTTCATTAACTCGATTGGGAAAGTTTGCTCATCAGGCAAACCACCAGCAAGAGAAATGACACTAGGATCGCTCGCAGCAGCGAGGATTTCGCGAATATAGGACGATTGAATTTGTTGTAACGAACGAGCGATTTCCATTGTGTTTCCTGTCTGTCTTTTATTTTGTTTATTCGACTGATAGTACATGGGGTTGAGTTTTGTGAAATGTCCATTTATGCTCTTGAATATGTCCATTTATGCTATTTTCGTTGATGAGTCAGCAGCACATATCCCGTATCAATGACGTTCTTTACTTCATTCATCAAGACATCAGTCGTGAACTGTCTGCCAAAGCACTGGCCGATGTGGCAGCTTACTCCGAGCAGCATTTTCATCGCGTGTTTAAACAGGTCGTTGGCGAATCCATTCATCAATATATTCGGCGCACTAGAATGGAGTACGCGGCCAATCAATTGATGTTTGATACGCGCTCGTCGGTACTCGATATTGCCAACAAATGCGGTTTTAGCTCGGTCTCCTCTTTTAGTCGTGCGTTCAAAGCGACATTCTCTATGGCGCCTGGAGAGTGGCGTTGTCACGATTTGCACATCTCCGATAAACCCTATTTGAAGGATCCTGAGGTAGCGGCGGGTTATCATCGCGTGGCGAAACGGACCTTACCCGAACCGAAAATTACCGAAGTGCCTGAGCGCATGGCGGCGTATGTGCGCCATGTGGGGTATAACCGATCGATCAAAAATGCGTGGCTGATCCTCAAAGCGTGGGCAAACAGTGAAGGGCGCTCATTTGAGGTGCAATTTGGCTTGCACCATTCCAACCCAGCGTGGGTTGAGTTGGATAAGTGCCGTTATGTGGCCTGTATCGCGATAGATAAGCCTTTGAAATATCGGGGAGTGGTGAATCAAATGGTGATTCCTGGTGGTTTGCACGCGGTGTTTCGTCTGCATGGGGTGTATGGGGAATTGCTGCCTCAAATCAGCATGGTGTTGGAAAAATGGTTGCCAGCGTCAGGTTTCAAACTGCGCTCAACGCCCGCTTATGTACACTATCACAGCAATCATTTTGTCAATGAAAGTGAAGCGTTCGAGCTGGATTTTTATCTGCCTATCAGTTTTTTCTGAGGCGCTTTTCTGAGGACGAGTTCGCCACGTGCTGTCCACGTGGCGTTCGTTTATGGTGCCGTGATTTTAATCGCTATGGACGCTCACCTGCTGCTAGGCGACGTTCGATATCTGCCACCACTTCTGGGAAGTCAGCAATGGTGTCGATGAGGTAATGCGGCGAGCTCTTGAGTAATTTTGCACGCGCTTTTTCACGAGCGGCATTAAGTGTCGCTTCGTCCGCGGTTTGGTACTCTTCAAACGTAAGACCTGCTTCGTTGCCAGAAAGCAGTAAACCAACGGTCCACATACCGGCGTTATGACCTTCATCGATACCCGGGGCTGCGTCATCCACTTTGATACAGGCATTTACATCGGTCACGTTCAGCTCAATCACGTTCTTGAGTGCCATAAATGGCGCAGGGCGACCACCTTGAGGCAGGTCATCCGTTGCTACTACGTAATCCGGTTTGTAGCCGTAATCCGCTGCCACCGGAATCAGCACGTCCATCACTTCGCGGGGGTAACCAGAACAAGAACCGATCTTGATGCCTTTGTCTTTCAGACCGTTCACCACTTCAATCGCATTGAGAATTGGCTCTGCGTGGTCAGCCACTTTTGCTTTCTGCAAAGGCATAAATGCTGCGTAGATAGCGTCGATGTCTTCGCTGGTCATTGAGCGACCAAACTTCTCATTCCAACGCTTATCAACTGTAGGAATACGACCCACAGCTTGGATGTGGTCCCATTTACCAAGCCCCATTGGTTCACGCGCTTCTTCAAGATCGATTTCGAAATCAAATCCTTGCTTGAACGCTTCCACAAAGATACTGGTTGGTGCAAAAGAGCCGAAATCGACGATAGTGCCAGCCCAGTCAAAGATCACTGCTTGAATTGGTGAGTTGCTCATGTTCAATCCTTTTTCTTGCTTGCCAGAGCGCTTTTCTACACGTTGGAACTGCGCTCTGGATACATTGGTTTTTGTTGAGGTCTATTGACCCTAAAAGTAGTTAAAGTCTTCACACACTTTGGCGATCGCTTCTTCGAAGATCGCCAACGCTTCTGTCAGTTGTTCGCGAGTGATGATCAGCGGTGGGCTGAGTTGAATCACGTTACCTTGCGATACCTTGAAGCTCACGCCATTGTTGAGGCATTGGTACAACACAGCTTCCGCTTCGTCATACGCACGCGCTTTGCTTTCGTGGTCAGTAACCAGTTCAATGCCCCACAACATGCCGATGCCACGTACATCACCAATCACTGGGTATTTGGCTTTCATCTGTAGCAGCTTTTCACGCATGAACTGGCTGTCGGCTTTGGCTTTATCTAGCAAGCCGCCTTGCTCAATCGCTTCCATGGTTGCCAGTGCCGCAGCACAACCGATAGGGCTTTTCTCATGAGTGTAATGACCCATGGAGATTTGCTCGGCAGTGTTGTATTTGTCTTTGGTTACCATGGCTGCGATAGGCACTAAGCCTCCGCCCAAGCCTTTACCGATGCAGAGCATATCTGGCTCGATGTCGTAGGCTTGGTAGGTGAACCATTCGCCGCTGCGACCCATACCATTAGGGATGTCGTCGATGATCAACATGACATTGTGTTTGTCACAGATTTCGCGGATGCGTTTCCAGTAGGCTTTGCTCGGTACTTGTACGTCGGTATTACGAACCGCTTCTGCGATAAATGCGCCCACGCCACCTTCTTTCTCAATCACGTATTCAAGGTAGTCGGCGTAATGCACATCGCTGCCGTCCGCGACTGGGAAAGCGCCACGATAAGACACCGCTGGTGGAATGCGCTCGACACCTGCCATTAATGGCCCCATGCCTTGGCGGAAACACGCTTCACCACCCACTGAGATGGCATCTAGCGATGCGCCGTGGAAGGAATCCCACAGAGACACCACCTTGTAGTTGCCCGTGATGTGGCGCGCTAGTTTAAGTGCCATGCCAACCGCAGATGTGCCACCCGGAGCAAACAACACGCGATTCAATTCGCCGCCACAGATTTGTGTGAGTTTTTCGGCACATTCAATCGCGGTCTCGTTGGTAAAACGACGTGGTGAAAACGGCAGTTTGGCAATTTGCTCTTGCACACGTTTAATCACATGCGGATGACCGTAGCCCAGCTGATGGATGTTATTGCCATGGAAGTCCATGTACTTTTTGCCGGTGGCATCTTGGATGTAGATGCCTTCTGCTGCTTCCAAGGTATCTAAGCAAGGCGTCGACATGGCTTGATGAAGAAAGACTTCCGAATCACGCTTCAATAATGCTTGCGTGCGTTCGTCGTCCATCGATGCATTCCAAGCTTGGCGCGCTGGTGTTGTGTTGACATCACCTTCGCTGCGGAAATGGGTGGGGTTGATATTCTGAGTCATAGCGCTCTCTCAATCAGCAAACTGCTTTACGCAACTTTCCAGTACATTGCTTTTTCAATTGCACCGATTAAGCGCTCGATATCTGCTGGGTAAACTTCGCCAATGTTGCCGATACGGAAGCAATCTGCGTTCGATACCTTACCCGGATAAATCACAAAACCTTGCTCTTTCAAACGCGTGTAGAACGCTTTGAATTGGTAATCACTGTGTGTTGGAGAGTAGAAAGAAGTGATGATTGGCGAGTGAAGCTCATCATTCAGTAGCGGTTCGAAACCCAAAGAGCGCATACCTGCAACCAGTGTTTTCTGGTTAGTTTGGTAACGGTTATGACGAGCCTCAATGCCGCCTTCTTGTTCCAGCTCTAGTAATGCTTGGTAGAAAGCGCGAACCGTGTGCGTAGGAGACGTGAAACGCCATTTGCCGTGGTTCACTTCCATGCAGTGCCACTGGTCGTAAAGATCAAGGCTCAAAGAACGTGCCTGACCTTGGCACTTTTCTAGCTCAGTTTGTTTTGCAATCACAAAGCCAAAGCCCGGCACGCCTTGAATACATTTGTTTGCAGAGCTGATCATAAAATCGATGCCTAGCTCTGCGATATCGATAGGAATGCCACCAAAGCTCGACATGGCATCGAGAATCACCACTTTGCCGTGTGCTTTTGCAGCAGAAGCAAAGGCCTCAATAGGGTTAAGCATGCCAGTGGTTGTCTCGCAGTGAACAATCGCCACGTGTGTGATCGCAGGATCCGATGCCAATGCAGTTTCCACCTCGTTCAAGTGTGGCTGTGATGTTTCGCCTGGGGAAACAACATGGCATGGAATATTTAAGTAATCAGCGATCTGAGCGATACGTGCACCGTAAGCACCGTTGTCGACAACCAACAACTTTCCATTTTTGCCAATGGCGCTGCCGATTGTCGCTTCTGCTGATGCGGTGCCGCTACCTTGCATTAGTACGCTGGTGTAGCCGTCTTGCTCCGTCGCCAGTTTTACAAGCTTAGTGCGGATCACTTCTACAATGTCTTTGTTGTATTCATCATCCCAAGTACACCAGTCTTTTAGCATGGCTTCTCGAACGCTTTCAGAAGTGGATAAAGGGCCCGGAGTCAGTAGTAGGTATTCGTTTTTCATCTCGATTTCCATCAGAATAATTTGATTGGTCTACACCAGTAATTGGGTTCACTCTAGCAAGGATGAAAAAGGGTCGTAAATAGCCATTCAGTGAATTTCATAAAACTTTCATATCCAAAATTTCACCGATCAATTGGTCGCTTATTTATCGATAATTTTCTAAAAACTGCCATTTAATGGTCATGAATTCGTCATAAAGGCTCAGTAGGGTGGTTATTGTCAACTGGTACAGACCAAATTAAAACTTAGCCAAATTAACTGGAGAAAATGATGAAAAACCGTTTGATGAAAGGATCGCTGGCTGCACTTGTCTCTCTGCTAGCTACGAATGCAATGGCTGCACAGGAAGTGACGGTTTACACCGCTTTCGAAACTGACATTCTTGCTAAATACAAGTCTGCGTTTGAGAAAGACAACCCAGATATCAAGATTAAGTGGGTTCGTGATTCAACAGGTATCATGACGGCGAAATTGCTGGCAGAAAAGAACAACCCTCAAGCGGAAGTGGTTTGGGGTCTGGCTGGCTCGTCAATGGCACTGCTAAAAGAAGAAGGCCTTTTAAAACCGTATACACCAAAAGGTTTGGAAGAGCTGCACGCGAATCTAAACGACCCTCAATCAAACCAAGCTTGGTTTGGTAACGATGCGTTTTTTAACGCAGTTTGTTTCAACGAAGCGGTAGCGAAACAACTTAACCTGCCTAAACCAACGTCTTGGGAAGACCTAACGAAGCCGGTTTACAAAGGTCACATTGCAATGCCGAACCCAGCTTCTTCAGGCACTGGCTACATGCAGGTTTCTGCTTGGTTACAAAACATGGGTGAAGATCAGGCATGGAACTACATGCGTGACCTAGACAAGAACATTGCACACTACACGCACTCGGGCTCTAAGCCATGTGTTCAAGCGGGTATGGGTGAAGTGGCTATAGGTATTTCGATGGCAAGCCGCGGTGCGAAGCTGAAAACACAAGGCGCACCACTAGCGGTTATCACACCAAAAGGCATCGGCTGGGAATCAGAAGCGGTTGGCCTAGTAAAAGAGTCGGATGCAGCGAAGCGCGTTGTCGACTGGTCAATCTCTAAAGCGGCAAATGAGCTTTACGTAGAAATGTACCCAGTGGTGGGTCACAAACAGGTGAAAGCGATCGTGTCTAACTTCCCGAACGTTCAAGAGAACATGGCGAAGATGGACTTTGCGCAAATGGGCAGCAAGCGTGCAGAAATTCTAGCGACATGGTCTAAGAAGTTCGACGCGAAATCAGAGCCAAAATCTTAATTGAATTTGCTTTGCGTTGAATGTTGAAATCCACCTCGGTTGAGGTGGATTTTTTTGTTATCGGCACCAAGGCAAGGTTGTCTTTTATCGTTTCGACGCTTTAAGTTCGATGTCATTCGTTCTATGGGTACTCGCGGCACAATGGATTCCGGATAGCTCGCTCAGGCTCGTCCGGAATGACATGCTTTTTGATTATGGAAGTGTCGCGCTTTAAGTGTCATTCCCGATAGCGACGAAGGAGCGTGGTCGGGGATCCATGGTGTTTTTTGGCGCGAATGCGAAAGTTCACCACGATAGAAATGGACGTTTGCTGTCGGCACCAAGTCGAGGCTGTCTTTTATCGTTTCGACGCTTTAGGTTCGATGTCATTCGTTTTATGGGTGCTCGCGGCGGAATGGATTCCGGATAGCTCGCTCAGGCTCATCCGGAATGACGTGCTTTTTGATTATGGAAGTGTCGCGCTTTAAGTGTCATTCCCGATAGCGACGAAGGAGCGTGATCGGGAATCCATGGTAATTGCTTGGTGTTGGCGCTTAAGTTGGTCATAGTTTTTTTAACGATGAGTTGTGCTAGGTTGAGGCGATAACCTCCCTTCATCTATTTGTCATCTTCTGGCTATAAATTTGTCATTGGAACGTAACACTCTAAAACTAAATTTGGTATATACCATTTGGAGTGTGTGTTATGTCAACTAACCAACCTTACCTAAGTATTGAAAATGTTGTGAAGCAATTCGGTCAGTTCACGGCATTAAAAAATATCTCTCTGGCGATCGAAAAAGGCGAATTCGTTTGTTTCTTGGGCCCTTCTGGCTGCGGTAAAACCACGTTATTACGAGCCATCGCTGGCTTAGACCTACCAACGTCTGGTGCAATCTTTCAAAACGGTCAAGAGACCACATTCCTACCACCCGAGAAGCGCGACTTTGGCATCGTATTCCAATCTTACGCGCTGTTTCCGAACCTAACGGTGCAAGAGAACATTGCGGTGGGTTTGAAGAACCAAGGTATGTCGAATAAAGAAGCGTTAGAGACTGTGGAGAAGTGGTTAGAAACCATTGGCTTGCCAACTTCCGGTGAGAAATTCCCGAACCAGCTTTCCGGTGGGCAACAGCAGCGTGTTGCTTTGGCTCGCGCGTTGGCGTTGTCTCCAGGTCTACTGTTACTCGATGAGCCTTTGTCCGCACTGGATGCAAAAGTGCGCGTTCACTTGCGCAATGAAATTTGCAAGCTGCAACGCAAGCTCGGCATCACCACCATTATGGTGACACACGATCAGGACGAAGCGCTGTCGATGGCCGATCGCATCGTGGTGATGAACCATGGGGTGATTGAGCAAGTTGGTACGCCTCAAGAAATCTACCAGCAGCCAGCCACGCGCTTTGTTGCTGAGTTTGTCGGCAGTATGAATTTTATTGAAACCTCCGTCGCGACGGACTCCCAAGTACGCATTGCAGAAACCCTAATGCCAGTGCCAAGCCTGACCAACCGTAAGATCCAACGTGGTGACCGATTTGATCTGGCAGTGCGCCCTGAACGCATCAAGTTCGTTGAGAACTACAGCAACGCTTTACCTGTGCGAGTGACCGAAACCGAGTTTCTGGGGGCGTTTTTCCGCATTGATTGTGTATTGCAAAATGACAGCTCAAACCAAACCATGGTGGTGGATGTGCCTGTAGAAACGGTTCAAAAACTCAATATCAAGGCGGGCGATGTACGTTACGTCCAGTTTGCGGAAGAAGGGTTGCATGGTTACCCCGTGCCTTCGGTTGATAAAGCACTAGCGGCGTAGGTGTAAACATGGACGCAAAGATAATGACAATGAATAGCCTCACCACTCATGACAAAGCGAAATCTTTATTTGGACGCATCAGTCGTGACAACCTCGTGTTGTTTGGCTTGTTGGCAGGTTTATCGGTATTGATGGTGCTGTTCATCTTAATGCCGCTTTGGGCAATGTTGACCAAAAGCGTACAAAACAGCGATGGTGAGTTTGTTGGGTTAGCCAACTTTGTGACTTACTTTGCCTCTTCAAGCTTGTGGGTGTCAGTGGGCAATACCTTTACTTTGGGCGTGATAGTGACCTCGGTTGTGGGTGTGCTTGCGTTTGGTTATGCCTACGCGCTGACTCGTTCATGTATGCCGTTGAAAGGTTTGTTTCAAATCCTAGGTACTGCGCCAATCCTTGCGCCTTCGTTGTTGCCAGCGATCAGTTTGATCTTCCTTTTCGGCAATCAAGGCATTGCCAAAGAAATGCTGTTAGGAAACTCGGTTTACGGCGTGATTGGTATTTCAATGGGGTTGATCTTTTGGACCTTCCCTCATGCATTGATGATTTTGACCACTTCTATGCGTACTTCCGATGCCCGTTTGTATGAGGCCGCCCGAGCGCTAAAAACCTCACCGATGAGGACCTTTTTTATGGTGACGTTACCTGCGGCGAAATACGGTTTGATCAGCACTCTGATTGTCGTATTCACGTTGGTGATCACCGATTTTGGTGTGCCGAAAGTCATTGGCGGAAGCTATAACGTTTTGGCGACGGACATCTTCAAACAAGTGGTGGGCCAGCAAAACTTTGCCATGGGTGCGGTAACCAACATCATGCTGTTATTTCCTGCGGTCATGGCGTTTGGTGCGGATCGTTGGGTGCAGAAAAAACAGAAGAGCTTATTCGATACACGTTCAGTGCCTTATCAGCCAGAACCCAACAAAGCGCGCGACAGCATCTGCTTGGTTTACTGCTGCATCATTTCTATCGCAGTGCTGGCAGTTTTGGGTATGGCAGTTTACGGCTCGTTGGTCACGTTCTGGCCTTGGAACAAAGCACTGACACTAAACAACTATAACTTCGCTGAAATGAGCACTTATGGTTGGAGTCCATTCTTTAACTCGCTAACGATGGCAGGTTGGACCGCGGTTATTGGTACAGCCATCATCTTTGTCGGTGCTTACTGCATTGAGAAAGGGCGTGCGTTTGGTCCAATTCGTCAAGTGATGCAAATGCTCAGCGTAGTACCAATGGCGGTTCCGGGGATGGTGCTTGGTTTGGGTTACATCTTTTACTTCAACGATGCGAACAATCCTTTGAACGTGCTTTACGGTACGATGGCGTTTCTGGTGATTAACACCGTAGTGCACTATTACACGGTCGGCCATATGACCGCATTAACCGCTCTCAAGCAACTGCCTTCGGAAATTGAAGCCACGGCAGCATCGGTCAAGCTGCCACAGTACAAGCTCTTTTTCAAAGTGAGTTTGCCAGTGTGCTTTCCTGCGGTTTTGGATATTGCTAGCTACTTGTTTGTTAATGCATTAACCACCACTTCTGCGGTAGTATTCCTCTACTCGACGGATACCATTCCTGCGTCAGTATCGATTCTAAATATGGACGATGCAGGCCAAACGGGCGCAGCGGCAGCAATGGCGGTGATGATCATGCTATCGGCAGCTATCGCAAAAATCGTGCAAATGATATTGGGCCAATGGTTAGACAGTCGTACTCAAGCTTGGCGGAAAAGATAAGGACACTTCGTGCAATACGTAAAAATTAAAGATTCGATTGTTGAACAGATTGAAGCGGGCATGTTAGCGCCAAGACAAAAGTTGCCAGCAGAGCGCAAATTGGCAGAGTCGTTTGATACCACACGAGTTACGCTACGCGAGGCGTTGTCTCTATTGGAAGCGGAAGGTCGAATCTATCGTGAAGACCGCCGCGGTTGGTTTATCTCGCCTGTACCGTTGCGTTACGACCCAACTCAAACACTGAATTTTACCAATATGGCGTTAGCGCAGAATCGAGTACCGAAAACACAACTGCTTGGCGCAAAAGCGATTTTAGCCAACAAAGTGGCGGCTCGCTTACTTAACCTTCAGCCATTTTCTGATGTGTTTCGAGTGGATCGTGTGCGTTATCTTGAAGACCGCCCTGTGGTGTACGTAACAAACTACGTTCGCCCTGAGTTGTTTCCCAATCTGTTAGACCACGATTTGTCGAACTCACTGACGGATATCTATCGTGAGCACTTTGGGGTCAGCTATCAAAAAACGCGCTACCGCATTTCCACCAGTACCTTGCTCGGAGAGATGGCACAGGCACTACGTGCAACTTCTGGGACGCCTGCAATGGTGGTGGAGCGCATTAACTACAATCAGCATGGCGAACTCATTGACTGCGATATTGAATACTGGCGTCACGATGCCATTTGTATCGAGTCTCTCGCAGAATTGGCAAGATGATCACGTGGTGAAATAAGCCAATTGAAGTCTGTTTCATATCCGAGTATTTTCCTAATCGATAAGCATTCTTCTATGCAGTGTTAAGGCTCCATCTGGAGCCTTTTCTATAAGGAACGCAGATGAATTCATTGGCGATAGTGTTAGTCATCATTTCAGCCGTTTTTCATGCAGGTTGGAATATCCTTGGTAAGAGCCATTCGGGTTCAGGCCCTACCTTTACTATGGTGGCCAGCTTGGCTGCCTCCCTATTGCTCACGCCTTATTTGATTTGGTACCTAAGCCAAGTTGCTTGGTCAGCGTTACCCGCAACGTTCTGGTGGCTGCTGATTATTAGCGGCATTTCACAAATGATCTATCTGGTTGGCCTCATCATCGCGTACAAACACGCTGACGTTGGTGTGGTGTATCCCATCGCGCGTTCACTGCCAGTCATGATGGTGGGTGGAGTAAGCCTAGTGTTGGGATACGAGCTTACTGCCCAACAATGGTTCGGTTTTATACTGATCACTTTAGGTTGCATGCTGGTGCCATTGACTCATTTTAACCAGATGAGACCAGCCTCTTACCTGAATGTTGGGGTTGCTTGGGCGCTGGTGGCAGCGTTGGGTACCGCAGGTTACTCGGTGATCGACAAAGAAGCGTTGGCGTTGGTCACGCAAACCGCGCACTCCGTTTTGGCGGATCAATACAGTGCTATTTTTTATCTTGGTATTCAGTTCTGGGCAATGGGGCTACCTATGTTGCTTTGGTGTTTAAAGTTCTCCAAGCGCACCGAATTTGACTATGCCTGGAATATCCGCTTGAGCGCAAGTTTGGCTGGGGTAATGATGGCATCGACTTATGGTTTGGTGCTGTTTGCGATGACCATGACTGATAACGTCAGTTTGGTGGTTGCTTTGCGCCAAGTCAGCATCGTGTTTGGTTTGCTGATGGGTATTCAATTTTTGGGTGAGAAATGGTACCTCACACGTGGGATTGGCGTTGCTTCTATCGTGGCTGGATTAGTGTTAACGCTTACCTAAACGCTCTTGGCTTAGGTGCCGAGTCAAGTTGCGTTTTTCAGTCATCGTTATCATTTCTTACGCTGTACAACAGTTTTTCTCGCTCGTGCCTTTGGCGAGTGTTTTGTAATTTATCGCTATGATTATTGCAAAGGAAAACCCCATGCGGAATGTTAATGCCACAGAACTTTCGGACTCATCTTCGAGCCATTCACACCCTTCTTTCTGGTTTAAACAAGCGATCGAACAGGAGCAACCTCCATCAGCAAAACCATTGCAGGGGCCGCTCGAGACGGACGTTTTGATTGTTGGTGGTGGCTACACGGGTTTGTGGACGGCCATCATGCTCAAAGAGCAGGCACCAGAAAAACAGATTACAGTCATTGAAAAGGGGCTATGTGGCAGCGGAGCCTCGGGCGCAAATGGTGGCTGTATGCTGACATGGTCAACCAAGTATCCGACGCTCAAGCGACTGTTTGGTGAAGCCCATGCCAAGTGGTTGGTTGAGCAATCGGAACAAGCCGTCTTAGACATTGAGGCATTTTGCCAACAACACCAAATTGACGCACAACTTTCGTCAAAGGGCGTTTATTACACCGCCACCAACTCGGCGCAGAAAGGCGCATTACAGCCTGTAGTCGCGGAGCTAGAGCGTTTGAATATCAACAGTTGGCGTCATTGTGAGCAACACGAACTCGCTACCCATAGCGGCTCGCCTCGTAATGTTGATGGTCACTATTCGGCGATCGCGGCGACTGTTCAACCGGCAATGTTAGCAAGAGGGCTGCGAAAAGTGGCCATTGAGATGGGCGTGCAGATCTATGAACACACACCAATGACAGCGTTAGCATATGGAGAACCAGCGAAAGTCACTACGCCTCAAGGGGAAATTTATGCACAGCAAGTGGTTCTTGCGCTGAATGCTTGGATGGTGGAACAGTTTCCGCAATTTAAGCGCAGTATCGTGGTGGTCTCGTCAGATATGGTGATTACCCAACCGCTTGCACCTGAAGCTTTCGCTGATGCTGGTTGGAAGGTAGGAAGCAGCGTGTTGGACTCGCGAATTTTTGTGCATTATTACCGCGATACGGTTGATGGCCGCTTAATGCTTGGAAAGGGGGGGAACCATTTTTCCTATAACAATGCGGTAGAGCCGATGTTCCAGCGTGCTACACGCTACCAAGATTTGCTACGTCGTTCCTTCGATAAGCTCTTTCCAAGCTTAAAAGGCGAAGAATTTGCTTACAGTTGGACAGGTGGTTCGGATCGTTCTGCCACGGGTTTCCCTTTTTTCGACCGCTTAGCAGGGCAAAGTAATGTTTTCTACGGTTTTGGTTATTCAGGCAATGGCGTGGCTCAAACGCGAATGGGGGGCAAGATTTTGTCCTCTCTGGTGTTGGGAATTGAGAACGAATGGAGCCAGTGCGGCTTGGCGAAAGGTCCGTTAGGGCAATTTCCACCAGAGCCGTTTCGTTGGTTGGGTGCCATGATGGTGCGCAATGCAGTGAGACGAAAAGAAGAGGCGGAAGACAACGAACAAACGCCTTGGATTTGGGATAAATGGCTGGCGAAGCTCGCTGGCCCTGCTGGCAAGGCGGACAAGCTTGAATAATATTACTGTCACTAACTGACGATAGGCTGCTCTTTACATTGTAAATTGGAAAACAAACACGCGGTTGTCTTCTTACTTGGGGCGCGTGTTTGGTTTCGCTCAAGTGAGAGTAATGAATGCAAAACCTACCACCACTGAATGCGCTGAAAGCGTTTGAAGCCGCTGCGCGATTGCAGAGTTTTACCAAGGCGGCGGAGGAGTTAAACGTCACCCGTGCTGCCGTGAGTCAGCAAGTGAAAGCGCTTGAATCTCAATTAGAGGCGGTTTTGTTTGAGCGGCACGGCGCGCAGTTGGTTCTCACTGAGGCGGCGAGAGATTATTTGCCCGTGGTTTCCAATCTTTTTCAGCAATTGGCGGTGACCACTGATCAATTGTTCAATCGTAGGCAAAATGGGCAATTGGTTTTACATGTGGCGCACAGTTTCTGTTTGCAATGGCTGTTACCACGTTTGGGCGATTTTCGACGTCGTTATCCACAATGGCCGCTAAAAATTTCCACAACATCAAATACTTTACCTGATAACAGCGCCACGGCAGATGTTGAGATCATCAATGGCTATGGTGATTGGCAATACGATCAAGTGACGAAATTAACAGAGGAAAACTGGATATTGGTCGCGAGCCCCGGCTTTCTGCAACTCAATCCGATAGCCACGTTAGACGATCTCATCAATGTGCCTCGCTTGGCGACCAGTGGGTATGTGGAAACCTGGCCACGCTGGTTTGACTACCATGAAATCTCCGCCGCCTGCGGCAAAATGGCTTTAGAGTTTGACCATTCGACACTCTCCATCGAAGCGGCAGTGCATCAACTGGGTGTACTGTTGGTGCGGGATTTGTTGGTGGATGACCACTTACGCCAAGGCAGCTTGGTTCAAGTGGGAGAGTGGTCTATGCCCAGTGCTGGCGCACATCATTTGATTGTACGAAACGTAGAAAAACCTCAAGTGGATGCATTTGTTCACTGGCTTACAGATTGTTGCAAAAATCGCTGAGAGGCGGCAGACAAATTACGCGTTTGCTCTTTTCGAATCAAAGGCATTCGTTGTTACTATCTCACCGATATTTTTCCGCTGTATGTGGTGCGGAACAAAAGCGGGAGGAGTGAAATGGAAGTACTTAATGGTGGCCGAGAAGGGGTCATTTTGCGACAAGGAAATCATGTCACTCGTCCGGCGAGCGCATCAACCGTGACAGTCCATCAACTGCTGCGGCATCTGCATCAGCATGGGTTTCATGCCTGCCCAGAGCCGTTGGATCTTGAGCAAGATCTTGAAACCGTTAGCTTTGTGCAAGGGGACTGCTATAACTACCCGTTAAGCGGCAAAATCACGTCAATCAACGCTCTCAAATCAGCGGCTCGCCTACTGAGAAACCTGCATGACGCATCACAATCATTTCTCAGTTTACATTCGCATGAGAACCTACACTGGATGCTGCCCGAGAGAGCGCCGATGGAGGTCATTTGTCATGGTGACTTTATGCCTTACAACGTGGTGCTTGAAGAAGATGTAGTGGTTGGCGTGTTTGATTTTGATACCGCGCACCCAGCACCAAGAATATGGGACATTGCCTTTGCGGTTTATGGCTGGGCACCGTTTAAAACCGATATCCATGATCAACTCGGCACCTTAGAAGAGCAAATTACCCGAGCGAGAATATTTTGTGATGCCTATGAGTGCAGCCGACTACAACGAGAGGAGTTGGTTGAAACCATGACGTTACGGCTGACCGTGCTGGTGGATTACATGCGAACTCAAGCCAGTGAAGGGAATGCACAGTTCGCAGAAAATATCGCACAAGGTCATCACTTGGCCTATCTGAATGACATCGATTATCTCAATAAATATCGCCATGCGATCACCCAAGGAGTGCTGCAAGGCCTCGCGAGATAAACGACTCAAACACGAAGAACGAACGAAGGCATCGTACGATCAAAAAGCCCGCAAAACGCGGGCTTGATTCGTTTAGAATGCGTCAGTGATTAACCTTGCACTTCAGCTTCTGCTAGCACTTCAGGCTGTTCGCTCTCTTTTGCTGCATCAAGCATCTTACGAATAATCCAAGAGGCAGCCAGCGCCACACCCACCATGACAACCGCCAATACGGTGAGCAATTGGAAGTAATCACCGTAGACCGTTTGCACGATCTCTTGCGTGATGGCTTGGCCTTTCTCTAGGGCGATAGAAGTAGAGAATACCGCGCCAACGATGCCACTGAGCGCAAGCGCCACAGAGAACAAGCTAACAGAGAAGTTCTCAATGTGTTTTGGTGCAACCGATAGGATAAACGCAACCACCATTGAGCCCACGATCACTTCAGCAATCGCTTGGAAGAAGTGAATCGCGAGGAAAATCTCTGGCAGGATGATCACATCTTCACTGATATTGATGACGGCGAAGGTCAGAATACCAAAGGCAATGGCGGTTAAAACAAATGCCAAAGCGATCTTTGTTGCGGTTGAGAGGAAGATATCGCGCTTCTCTAGCATTGCAAAGAAACCTGCCACGATAGGACCACCCACCATACACCACAATGGGTTCATCGCCATGGCCGCTTCTGGCTCAAGTGGAATGAAGCCAAAGAGGTCGCCTTTTAGCGTGTTGATCGCCACCATATTCATCGACGTCATCATCTGACCGTAGTAGACGAAGAAACATGTGGTCAGGAATGTCACGATTAAGATGGTGCCCATCTTTAACGACTCTGACTTGCTCACTTTAAACATCAAAGAGATAAAGTAGAGAATGGCTGCGCCGCCAATGGCGTAAACGATGTTTTGGCCAATCGCCATGTTTGAGAACATGAAGAACACCAACGCAATCATGGCTGCAGAAATCACAGCAAAGAAGACCCAGTTTTTTACACTCACGGACTGTCTATCCAGATCCGTTGCGACACCCACCAAGCCTTTGCGGAAAATAATCAAAGTGACCAGTGCCGCTGCCGCCATCACGGCTGAAATGACGAAACCGCCGTTAAAACCAATGACCAACACTAGCATTGGGAAGAGGTATTGACCTAAAAATGCCCCAACGTTGTTAACGGAATAGTTGATAGGGTAGCCCTTTTCAAAATCTTCTTGAGAGTTGAAAGTTCGCTTGTACAGGCTTGGGTAGGATGGCGACATCAAGCCACGGCCATAGCTGGCCAACGCGATACCGCACATTGAAAGGGGAACGTTACTGGCGGATGCGCCCAGCACCAACAGCACATAGCCAGAAGAAAACGCAAGGAATGCGATAGACAATGAGCGATATGCGCCTAAAAACTTATCCGCGATAAAGCCACCCGCAATCGCAAACAATGGACCGATGGCGGAGAATGCGCCGACGATCATCATTGTATCTGCTTCGTTGTAATTCAGATCCTCTAAGAAAAAGCGCGTTAAGCTAACGAGCACGCCGTAAAATGACAAGCCAAACATCATTTGGCAGAACATCATGGATTTATTGAGTTTATTCCACATAATTTATTGCTCACTGTTGGATTATTTGCAGTGGTTATGACTGGATTTATTGTAGATTAATGGTGTGTAATATTTTGAAACAATTGTCGCACAAAGTAAAAGTTTTGCACTACATTTTCTAATGACAAACGATTGCTTAACTAATGCATTGTTCTAAATCAAATGTGTTGATTGGGATAATATTCGCCAGATGAAACTAACGGTAGTTTTTTGTGAAATTTCACAAATGTATTGGTATTGGTAAGTAAAAGCGCACAGAAAAGAGGAAGAAGAGAGGGGCATTGAGGTTGCACACAAGCCAGACAAAGAAAGGGCAGCAGCGCTACCCTTTGTGATGTTTATTTAGTCAAATTGATGAAATGACAGGCTATTCACACGGAGGCGCCATGTGAATCAGAGCCAAACCGCCGAGCGAGGTTTCTCGATATTTTTTATTCATGTCTTTACCCGTTTGGTACATGGTCTCGATAACTTTATCTAATGAGATGAGGCACTTACTTGTGCGCTTTAAGGCCATGCGCGAAGCGTTTATCGCTTTCATTGCGCCCATCGCATTGCGTTCAATGCACGGCACTTGAACCAAGCCGCCAATCGGATCGCACGTCATGCCGAGTGAATGTTCCATCGCGATTTCTGCCGCAATGCAAATTTGCTCGTTGCTGCCACCCCGTAATGCGGTCAATCCCGCCGCCGCCATTGAGGAGGAAACACCAATTTCACCTTGGCAGCCCACTTCCGCTCCGGAGATAGAGGCATTGGTTTTGTATAAAATGCCAATTGCGCCAGACACGGCAAGGAAGTCTTTCAACTGCTTGGTATCGAGCTCTTTGATGAACTTGTGGTAGTACATTAACACCGCTGGAATCACACCTGCTGCGCCGTTGGTTGGGGAGGTGACCACTTGGCCACCGGCCGCGTTTTCTTCGCTGACGGCGAAGGCAAACAAGTTAATCCAATCCATGATTTCCATCGGATCGTTTTCAATCGCAGCATTGGCTTCGAGCTTTTTCAGCAAGTTGGGGGCACGGCGAGTGACACTCAAGCCACCTTCAAGTATGCCTTCGGTTTCAAAACCGCGCTTCATGCACAAGCTCATCACTTTCCAAATTTGCTCGGCTTTGGCATCGATGGTGTCCATATCGTGGAACGTCTGCTCGTTGCGCAGCACCATTCCTCCCAGGCTCAGCCCGTTCTTTTCCGCCATTTCTAGCATTTCATCGGCATTTCTAAAGGGGAAGTCCACCTTCACAGCCGATTCTTGTTTGCCATTTTTCAGTTCATCCTCGGTCGCAATAAAACCACCACCGATGGAGTAGTAGGTTTCGAAATGGATACGTTGATTGGCTTCGTCGAACGCACTGATGGTCATGCCATTCTCATGCAGAGGCAAGTTCTCGGTATGGAAGAGAATGTCACTGGCAAAGTCGAATTCAATAAAGCGCTCGCCACGTAGCGAGAGTTGCCCTTCGTGAATGGCTTGTCGCATCGCTTGATTGGCACTGCTAATACGGATGGTATCAGGGCGATTGCCTAACAGCCCTAAAATGACGGCGCGATCGGTGTGGTGGCCTTTTCCTGTTAGCGATAAAGAACCGTAGAGATCGACCTGAATTCGTTGCACTTTATCAAGATCATTTGCCAACAATTGCGTAAACTGATAACCCGCAATCATGGGACCATTGGTGTGAGAGCTTGAAGGGCCAACGCCAATCTTAAAAATATCAAAAATCGACAGCATAATGATTTCCTATCTGACAACCTGCTAGTAAGTATGGATGAAGCAGTGTGTTGTACCAGTTCATCTTGAGTATGTATGTTGAAATTTTGTTAATGAATCTTAGTGCGGTGAAAATAGCCTCAGCTTGAACAAAAGTACAGCAGAAGATGAGAGAGATGTGTTTAAAACGAGAGATCTGTAAATAATGGAAGAGAAACGTCTGGTCATCGTGCTGGGTAAAAGACTGTTTAAAAACGCGTTAACGCCAGAAGGTGTGAGCCGAGTGGACGCTTTGGTTGAGGCAATGGCTTCGGGGCAGATTGAGCCTGGGAGTCGTATTGCATTTTGTGGTGGCGTCACTCAGGGGCAGGCTCGCTCAGAAGCCAACGCCATGTTCGATTACTTCCAACAGTGTTGCCTTGCGAAAAACCTGACTTTTTCGGCTCAGAACATTTTGCTGGAAGAACGTTCGACCAGCACAGTAGAGAACATTTTTGAAGTGTCCCGTTTGCTGATTCAACGTGGTCAGTGTTCAGAGGGCAGCGTTTTGAAAGTCACTTTCGTTTCCAATGATTACCATCTCAAGCGTATCTTTGAAATCCAACAATTAATGGACGAACAAGGGCTATTGCGCGTGTTGCGTGAGCGATGTGCTCAACACGGTGTGCACCTTGACATCCACCATGATCTGGAGGCGCATGTGAGCGTCCCGTACCCAAATGTCGGCGGTGAAGCACAACTGTTTTTGTTGATTGATGAGCTCACCACCTATCGCGTGTATCTGGAAGGGGTGGCGCGCGGCGTGTTTCAACGGCCATTAAAAGAGGTGCGCCGTATTCCCTACCAAAAAGCCCAAGATGCATTAAGCGCCATTCGTTCCGTGCTGGCACAAAATACGGATTGGTCTCCTTATTATCACGATTTTGCGCAGCTTCAGCAGTGGATAGAAGAGAGCGATATTGAGCAAGAGGCGGCAACGATTTCTCAGATTGCTCGTTGTTTTAACCGCACCTTAGTAGGGCTAAATCGTCGTTTCGATCCGGAACAGGCTTTAAGGGACTGATGAACCTTATTGAGTAATTTGGAAGTTAGCGCACGCTCGACTACGCTTAGAAGAGTTTCAAGTGGTGAAGCTCCGATTTTTACCATTGATATTAACAGGTTTGTTGCGTCACTTTTCGCTCTGCGGTTATCGTATCGCAACCCATCATTGGCAAAGGAAATGTAAATGTCACAACAAAAATTCCGTTTGGTAACCCGCAGTGATTTTGACGGCTTGGTTTGTGCTGTTTTATTAAAACAACAAGATTTGATTGATGAGATAAAATTTGTCCATCCCAAAGATATGCAAGACGGCCTGATTGATATTACGGAAAACGATATTGTTACCAACTTGCCTTATGTCGCAGAAGCACACTTAGTGTTCGACCACCATCTCTCTGAAACCATCCGTAATCGTGGTCGCCATGAGAACCATATTATCAACCCTAATGCCCCATCTGCCGCACGAGTGGTGTGGGATTACTATGGTGGCACTTCGGTGTTCCCCGTTGAATGGATTGAAATGATGGAAGCGGTAGACAAAGGTGATTCTGCTCAGTTTAGTCGCGATGACGTTTTGGACTCAAAAGGGTGGAATTTACTCAATTTTCTGATGGATGCACGTACTGGTTTGGGGCGTTTCAGAGAGTTTCGCATTTCCAACTATAACTTGATGATGGACTTGATTGATTACTGTAAGAATCACACCATCGAGCAAATTCTCGACTTGCCAGACGTCAAAGAGCGCATTGATTTATATCGCGAACACGAAATTAAGTTTAAAGAGCAGATTCAACGTTGTGCCACGGTGCATAAGAATTTGGTGCTGTTGGATCTCACCAACGAAGAGACCATTTACGCAGGCAACCGCTTCATCATTTATGCCCTGTTTCCTGACTGCAATATTTCAATCCATAAAATGTGGGGTTTTCAAAAGCAAAACGTGGTTTTCGCAACGGGCAAATCGATTTTCGATCGAGGCTCTAAAACCAACGTGGGCGAATTGATGTTGAAATATGGCGGTGGTGGGCACCAAGCGGCAGGTACCTGTCAGATCAACCTTGAAGACGCAGAGCGTGTCCAAGCTGAACTGATTGAGCAGATAAATCGGGACGGTTAAAGACCAATAGCCTCGCATTCGCGAGGCTTTTTTTGTTAGTATGCCGCCAAATTAATTTTGGACTTCAGCACAGCGCGTTTTTCTCATGAGACATCTGAAAACAACGATTCACCCTGATATCGAACATCTAGACGAAAAAATCATTTTCCAACGCAGCGCCGCGCGCGCCATTTGTGTCGATGGTGAAGATATTTTATTGCTCTACACCGAGCGCTACCACGATTACACCATTCCTGGTGGTGGCATCGATGAAGGAGAGGATGTGATCGCCGGGTTGGTTCGCGAACTTGAAGAAGAAACTGGCGCAAAGAACATCCACAACATCAAACCATTTGGTATCTATGAAGAGTTTCGTCCTTGGTACAAAGGGGAAGCAAACGTGATGCACATGCATTCTTACTGCTACACCTGCAAGATTGACCGAGAGTTAGGCGAAACGCGCTTTGAGGAATACGAAGTGAAAAATGGCATGAAGCCACTTTGGGTCAATATCCATCAAGCGATAGCACACAATGAGCAGACCATGGCGGAAAGCCCCAAAAAAGGCATGAGCATAGAGCGCGAAACTTTCCTGCTGCGTCTCATCGCCAAAGAGTTGCTGTAACGACGATAAAATATTGAGAACAATAGATTTGAACTATGAATTTGTTCACTTCTTTTCACCAGTTAATGGATTTTTCAGACAAATTGAGACATTTTTCGAAGAAACGTAACCATTAGTAACAGAGAGGCTGTAAGCAAAATTCCCTTGAATATACTCGAGAAAGTCTTATTTAACGGATGGCTGCTTTCATGAAATCTATTGTTTCTCTTACTTCCGCTTTGTGTGCCAGCGTTATGGCATTTTCCGCTCATGCCGCGCCGACCGTCATTCCCGATCCTCCCGCTTTGGGGGCCAAAGGCTATGTGCTGATGGACTACCATTCAGGGGAGGTCTTGGTCGCCAAAAATGCCGATACCCAGTTAAATCCTGCCAGTTTAACCAAGTTGATGACGGCGTATGTGGCGGGACAAGAAATGAATCGCGGCAACATTCGCTTTTCAGATCAAGTGGTGATCAGCCGCAACGCATGGGCAAAAAACTTCCCAGACTCTTCGAAAATGTTTATCGAAGTGGGTACTTCTGTGAGTTTAGAAGACCTTTACCGAGGTCTGATCATCCAGTCGGGCAATGACGCGAGTGTCGCCATCGCCGAGCATGTGGCCGGTAGCCAAGATGCGTTTGTCAGTTTGATGAACTCGTGGGCCGACAAGCTTGGTTTACAAAACTCCGCCTTCACCAACCCTCATGGTTTGGACAGCACGGGTCTCTACTCAACACCACGTGACATTGCCAAGTTAGGGCAGGCGATCATTCGTGATTTGCCTAGCGTTTACCCGATGTACAGTGAAACCTCGTTTACCTACAACGGCATTACGCAATACAACCGCAACGGTTTGTTGCGAGACCGAAGTATTGCTGTGGATGGCATGAAAACGGGCTTCACCAGTGGTGCGGGTTACAGTTTGGCGACCTCTGCCACCAGTGGCAACATGCGCTTAATTTCGGTGGTGATGGGGTCCAACAGCACTTCAAGCCGTGAAGCGGAGAGCAAACAACTGCTGAGCTACGGTTTCCGCTTCTTCGATACGGTTTCCCCAACGAAAGCGAATCAGCCGCTGGCAGACACTCGAATTTGGATGGGAGAGAAGAATCAGTTAAGCGTTGGTCTTAAAGAGGACATTTTCCTTACTTTACCCAAAGGGGATACCAAAAAGCTTCAAGCCGAGCTGATTTATCTGCCGGACTTATCTGCCCCAATCTTGCGTGATCAGGTGGTTGGTCAGGTGGTTTATAAAGTGGAAGATAACGTGGTGAAGGAGGTCGACCTTGTGGCGTTAGAATCCGTCGAGCAAGGTGGGCTGTTTAAACGCATTACCGATTGGTTTAAGCGTTGGTTGAGCAATCTGTTCTAATCTTGTCGCAAACGACAAAAGCCGTGAAAGGTGGCCTTTCACGGCTTTTTTTATTAAAGGTGCGCGTGGCACTCTTCATTTAAGGTGCTTTTGCTCATGGGCGTTGTCAAAAATACCTTACCAAGCAGTTGGTCAAACTGCGCCAGTTGTTCAAGCAGTTGGGTACTGAAGCGGTTATTTTCCGCTCTCAGGCACCAAAAGTGTGTAGAAGGGGGCGGTGCGAAGTCAACCAACTCTGAGTTTGACACATCCAAAGTTCGTAATTGACGCAGCCCCGATAACTCGATGTTCACCAATGGGTTATTTTGCACTTCCACATCAAAAACATTGACCGCTGGAGACAAATCCACGTCTTTCAACTGATTGTGAGAAAGCATGATGAAACTCAGTCGGCTTTCTTCGGCCAATTGAACAGAAGTGAGGCGATTGTGAGCCGCATCCAGATCCGCCAGCTCTCGGTTAGCGCTCAAATCGAGTTGAGTGAGCTGGTTGTTTTTTGCATCAAGCAGAAGCAGTTGAGGATTGTGTGATAACGCCAAGGAGGTGAGTGCGTTATCTGCAATATAGAGTGTTTGCAAGTTCGGATATCGCGCCGCATTAAACTGGGTGAGCCCCTTGCCTGACGCGCCAATCAACACCATTCCCTCTTGAAGATGATTGAAGTCGATATCGGTGACGCGAGTATGACTTACATCGATTTCTTTGATGGGGAGAAGCGGGCCATTTAGGGTTTGCAATTGAGTGCTATTGCCTGCAAGAAGCGCCGCTATTTTCTGGCTTTGCGAAAAGTCGATGGTGGTGAGGTCGGTTTCGCTGATCTCTAATCTTTCTAACTCGAGAAGCGGTCGAATATTGAGTGTCGAAAGCGGGTTTTTCGACACGCGAACGTCGGTGAGCGCGAGGTTGTTGGCCAAGCTCAGTCCCGTTAGTGCATTATTGCCTGCATAGAGAGCGGTCAGAGCGGGTAACTCTGTCACACCCAAGGTTTGCAGTTTGTTGTTGCTCACGTTCAAGGTGCGTAGTTGCGGTAGAGAGGGCGCAATAAACTGGGTGAGCTGTGTTCCTGTGATTTTGAGTGTGGTTAAATCCGGCATGTTTGCTAATTGCAGTTGATTTAGCCTCGCCATATGAAGGGACAAGGATTGCAAAGCGGTTTGCTGACTCAAATCCAAATCTGCTATCTGACTGCCATTGACCGTCAGTTGTGTCAGAGCAAAGTTTTGCGATAGGGCGAGGCTTTGCAGCGTGTTAATACTGACTAACGTCAGTGAACGAAGCGACTTATTGCCCGAGAAGTCGAGTGTTTTCAGTGCAGAACCTTGGAACGACAAACTTTCAATGTTGGGTACATGGTCCGAAGAAAAATCGGTAAACAGACGAGACTTGATGGTCAATTTTTCAAGGTTGGTAAAGTTGACCAAATCGCGGCTGGTATTGATTTGGAAAGAAGAAGCGCAGTCAAGTTCCGTCACCTCGTGTGTATTCTGCCAACCTTTCAGCGTGCGGTGCTGATCCACACAACGTTTGAGCTCTGGGTCGAGGTATTCAATGGCGTTAAAGCTGTGCTCTGCGGCAGTGATGGTCAGCGTTATTCTGGCGTTGCCAATACCGCCTTCATTGTCTGTCACGCTGACCATTAAGCCGATGCTATCGCCTTGCGTCCATTGTGTCGGCACAGAAAAGGTCACAGTGGCTTGAGTGGCATCATTTAGCGTGACGCTTGGTCCTGATAACTGTCTCCAACGATACGCGACGATGTTGCCATCAGCATCCGGATCCGTGGCGTTTGCTGTGAGTGTCACTTCCGTGCCTTCTACCACGGCTTTGTCTTCTCCAATTGAAACTTGCGGACGCTGATTGATCGCGCTGTCCTGTACGGTGACGATCTGTTGGTCTTGCGCGGTTGCCCCTAAGTTGTCAGTCACGGTGACGCTAAACACCAGATCCGTATCGTTATCCACTAAAGGTGCTTTGAACTTCGGTGAGGCTGAATTGACGTTAGAAAGGGACACCGTCGGGCCACCCGTTTGTTGCCATTCGATCTTTTCTATCTGCCCGTCTTCATCTTGGGCGGTGACACTCAGTCCGTCGGCAAAGGCGCCTTCTTCTACGCTAAAGGGCGAACCTGCTTGCACGGTAGGAGGGATGTTGTCTGGCTGAAGAGTGGGTTTGATGGTAATGCGAATCGTATCTTGTGCTTGATTGCCTTGACCGTCGGTTAACGTCAGTTCAAACGCGACGGTGGTTTCAACCGCGACAGATGGAAGGGTGAACGTAAGACTTTTCTGGTGAGAGGGGGAGGTATCTAAGCTAGGACCTTCGGTTTGTCGCCACTGAAACGTGGGGGGAAATGCGCTGTCATGCTGGTATTGAGGAACGATTTCTATGGTGTCATTGGCATTGTGGAAAAGGTCTTGACCCAGTTCGACGGATAAATCTCGGCTGGAAGGGGGCGCTGTTGAGGTGTTGTCGCCAGAAGACCCACCGCCACAAGCGGTTATGAGCAACAAAATTCCGGATATTACAAAGGTTCTAATCATCACTTTCTCTCTGGTTATTTTATAAATTATTCTGTTGCATATAAAACCACCCGAGTATTGTGAGCGTGAATGTGTAATCGATTGCATTTGGCGTTAATTGTGAAGTGAGTCATAAAAGTGTCGGTGATTTATTCGCCGTTTGATGTTTGATGAGGGTGAACATCAGTCGCAGCAATCGGTTAACGGTGCGCTGGATGAGTGAATCAGATCGAAAATCGCAGTCACTACGGTTGTTTTAGGTTGTTTTTTGACAATGATCGGACGGTGAAAGGTGTGTTTATTCCTAAATCACTTCTTGATGTGTTGGCAAAGCGGTGCAGCGTGTTTTATCAGGGTCTATGATTTCCATTCTTGAGGGTCGAATAGAAAATCGCCGTTGTCGCCTGTTATTGCACGCAACAACCCTACGCTCGCTTTGGCAATTTCATCTTGAGACGATTTAGGCTCATTAACCTGAGTTCAGGTTACATTATTAAATCTATAAGAAATGGATGGCTAGATGAATCAACGAAGTAAAAAGCTGACATGGACGTTTGTCACGCTTTTAGTAATGTTTTTTTTGTTTTGGGGCGCAAAAACGTACTCAGAAAACTACCGTGTTAAAGCGGAGAAAGAGTTAGACCATGTGCATGGCGAGTTGCAGGTTGTGGTCGATGTGATGAACCAACCGTATTTGTTCCCACTCGATAATCGTTCTTTATTGCAGAACTATGCGTCTTTTAATACCTCCACTCGATTTCCAAACCTCCATCATGCAGCAATAGATTATAGGGTAGAACCAGGTTCGCCAGTGTACGCCGTGGCGGACGGTGTGGTGAGCTTTTCAGGTGAAATGGATGGCTACGCAGGCCTCGTGGTTATTGATCACAGTAAGGAATCGCTGTATTCACTTTATGGCCACTTATCTCTCAAAAGTGACATGGTGGAACTAGGGCCAATTAAACGAGGGGATATTGTCGGCTATATTGCCGAGCCCTATGAGAGTTATGGGATAGGTACGGTCTCTCATCTGCATTTTGCGTTACGTTTGGGAGAAAAAGCGGATTATCCAAGCAGTGGTGATGAGCGTTGGATGGCAGGGTATACGGAGCGACATCCCATTTTCAGCGGTTTTATCGATCCCGAGCGGTTTATTCTTCAAACGGTACGGTGGAATCAAAGCTAACCACAGGTTGTTTTGATTGTTTCTATTCACCTTTCCGCTACACTGTGCGCAACGAAAATGATGGAAGAAAGTAGGATGTTAATTGCCATTAAGCTCATTAAACTTGCGGTAATCTGCGCAATCTTCTTCACTATTTACGACTTAATTGCGTTTGGTGAAATCACATGGTTCACCCGCTTTTTTGGCTTGTAGTGAACAGCAACTCGAGGCATTAGTTGCCTCGAGTTGTATCTCCATGAGTTACGGCTAGATTCGACGTTTCCAGCCTTCTAAATTAACTCTCTTGCCCTTTTGTCAGCATGCGATCAAAGCTTGGGTTACCGTGTAATGGTTCTAAATCGGGCTCATTGGCGATGAGGTCACGTATCGATGGGCTTGCTTCGATTGCTCGTTCGAGATCTTCGATCGACTGCTCTTCCAAACCCAGACGAGAATATGCACAGGCTCTTTGGTAGAGCGCGGGGGCATTAGAACTGTCCATATCCAGTACGCGGTTACAAAGACTGAGTGCCCAGTTGTACTCTTTGATTTCCATTGCAGCATCGGCTTTGTAGGTGACGGCCTCTAAGTCGCCCGGCCTTATCGCCAGAATTTCATCGTACACATCAATACGCTGCTCAGCGGTTGGCATACTTTGCGCTCTCAACCAGAGGTTATGAATCTCATTGATGATTTCGATCTCCCGGTTGTTTTCACTGATGATGCGTGTTTTGCGTTTCAAATCTCTTTCTAACGCAATGAACTTCTTCTCATACTTCTCTGCAATGGTTTCTAGCCTTTTATCGGCCATTGCTTTGGTGTTGTTTTTTAACTCCCTTAATGATTGCCAGCCAACAAAGGCGACAAGAGAAGCAACACCGGCAATGATGTAGAAGAAGTAAGTCACTGTCACATTGGCATAGTTTAGTGACTTATCGGCTACCGAGAGTTCGCGCTCCGTAAACTGAACGGTTAATCGCTTTTCTAAGTCTTGTTGATCTTGTCTTAGCGATTTGAGCTCATCAAGGATGTATCTCTCCATTAATGGCCTATCGAGCAACTCGCTGTCGGAATACGTTTGCTGCTCGGCCTGTGCGGGCAAGTTGATGCTGATTAGCATCATAAACATGAATAAAACTCGCATAGAAGGACGGCTCCACTTTTAGGTATGTTGTGCGAATAGCGGTTTGGAGTGTGAATAACGAAAAGCAGAATGCACAGAACTGCTTTCGCCCACCATCCAATACTCCATCTCTCACTCAGTTAAGAGAGGGCAATTCTAAAACGTTAAATGATTCGATGTCTAAGCAAATTTATTTTAATTTTTTATTTGTTAATAAATGGAGGTTAATTGGTGAATCGGGTGTTAATTATCGTGTTTTGTTACTAGGTTTAGCTACTTTCCTTTAAAAACAATGCGTTAGAAATTTCATTTTTGTTTGGTTTTTGTGCGCGAGTGGCGTTCGATGTGTTGAGTTGTGTATGGGTTTTGTTGGGTGATTGAGCTTTATGATCGACGGTAAAAATGGCTTTATAGTTTGAGATCTAATTATTTTTGTGCCATTTTAATTTAACTAATCGTTCAAATAAAAAAGGAAGCACGGATGCCCAAGGTAGGAATGCCAAAGATTCGCAGGCCACAATTAGTGAGTGCGACCATGACTGTCATTGACCGTGTGGGCTTGCACGGAGCCAGTGTTTCTTTGATTAGCCAAGAGGCTGGTGTCTCTAGTGGCATCATCAACCACTACTTTGGTGGTAAGCATGGACTGCTTGAAGAAACGATGCGCGATATTTTGAGGCAGCTATCTTGTGATGCAACAAAACGCTTGAATTCACTACCGAAGCAGGCGCATATGCAGAGAATCAACGCGATATTGGATGCTAATTTCGTTGGCTTTCAATCTGAAAGCAAGGTGATCAAAACATGGTTGGCGTTTTGGTCTTATTCCATGCATGACGAAGCGTTAAAGCGTTTACAGCGCGTTAATGAAAAGCGCTTGCTTTCACATTTAAAGCGAGAACTCAAAGCGTTGATGAGCAAAGAGCAAGCCGACATTGTCGCCCAAGGTATTGCCGCGCTTATCGACGGGATCTGGCTGCGCGGGGCGCTCAATCCTGAAGGTATTAATGCGGATAAAGCGCGCATCATTATTAACGATTATTTAGAAAAACAGCTCACGTTTTATTCACAACAATAACCTAGAGTCAAATTTCAGATGGAAGTTACAGCACATTACATTGGAGGGAAGCCTTTCGTTGGTGAGACTGGCGAATCTTTTGCGACCTTAAATCCAGCAACCGGAGAAGTGTTAGCGCACATCGAGCAAGCCGACGAAAGGGTGTTAGCTCACGCCATCGAGAGCGCGAAGCTTGGCTTTTCTGTGTGGTCATCTATGAGCGCTGCCGAGCGCAGCCGATGCTTACTCAAAGCGGCGCAGCTGATTCGCGATCACAATGATGAACTAGCAGAGTTGGAAGTGCGCGATACGGGCAAACCAATTCAAGAAGCGAGTGTGGTTGACATTGCCACTGGCGCAGATGTTATCGAGTATTTTGCTGGATTAGTGAATGGCTTAGGTGGCAAGCAACAATCCCTTGGTTCCAATCAGTTTTTTTACACCAGAAGAGAACCTCTGGGCATTTGTGCCGGCATCGGCGCTTGGAATTACCCGATTCAAATTGCAATGTGGAAAGCCGCGCCTGCATTAGCCGCTGGCAACGCGATGATTTTTAAACCCTCAGAAGAAACGCCACTTTCGGCACTCAAACTGGCTGAACTCTTCACGCGAGCGGGCGTACCTGATGGCGTGTTTAACGTTGTTCAAGGCGACTATCGTGTTGGGCAAATGCTCACCGCGCATCCTGAAATCGCCAAAGTCTCATTCACTGGTGAGTCAGGCACCGGCAAGAAAGTGATGGCCGACAGCGCTGCGACACTCAAACCCGTCACTATGGAATTGGGGGGGAAATCGCCCTTGATTATTTTCGATGATGCCGATCTCGATGATGCTGTCTCGGCAGCAATGGTGGCAAATTTTTACACTCAGGGTGAGGTGTGTACCCATGGCACGCGAGTTTATGTTCAACGAGCGATGTACGACGCGTTTGTTGAACAGCTAAAAGAACGCACGGAAAAGCTCATAGTCGGCGATCCGATGAACATGGACACGCAAATTGGCTCACTGATTTCTAAATCGCATCTAGAAAAAGTACTCGGTGCTATTTCCAGTGCGAAAGAGAGCGGTGCAACGTTGCTCACTGGTGGTTTCCAAGTGACGGAAAGAGGGCTAGAGAAAGGGTGTTTTGTTGCGCCTACCGTCTTTGTCGATTGCCGCGATGAGATGCCTCATGTGCAAAATGAAATCTTTGGGCCTGTCATGTCAGTGCTGGTGTTTGATGACGAAGATGAAGTCATTGCTCGCGCGAACAACACTCAATACGGCTTGGCCGCCGGGGTATTTACGCAAAATCTATCCAAAGCCCATAGCGTCATTCATCAACTGCAAGCGGGCATTTGCTGGATAAACACTTGGGGAAATTCACCCGCAGAGATGCCGGTGGGTGGCTACAAGCTGTCGGGCATTGGTCGCGAAAATGGCCAAGAGACGTTACAGCACTATACGCAGACCAAAAGCGTGTTTGTCGAACTGGGTGCGTTCGACTCCCCTTACGCTTAATCAATCAATAGTTAGGAGAAAAAGATGCAGCAACACTACGATTACATTATCGTCGGTGCGGGTTCCGCTGGCTGTGTGCTAGCGGATCGACTATCAGAGAGTGGTGATCACAGTGTTTTATTACTCGAAGCGGGCGGTTCCGACAAGAGTATTTTCATTCAAATGCCAACGGCGCTCTCTTACCCTATGAACTCAGAGAAGTACGCTTGGCAATTTGAAACCGATGCAGAAGCGGACTTAGATGGCCGCCGTTTACATTGCCCAAGAGGGAAAGTGCTCGGAGGCAGTTCCTCCATCAACGGCATGGTTTATGTTCGTGGTCACGCCTGTGATTTTGATGAATGGGAAGAGCAGGGTGCAAAAGGTTGGAATTACCAAGCGTGTCTGCCGTATTTCCGTCGAGCGGAAAACTGGGTTGAGGGGGAAGATGAGTATCGCGGTGGCGATGGGCCATTAAGTACCTGTGCTGGCAACAAGATGACGCTGAATCCACTCTATCGCGCGTTCATTGACGCGGGTAAGGAGGCCGGATACCCAGAAACATCGGACTACAATGGCTACCAACAAGAAGGCTTTGGTCCGATGCATATGACGGTGAAAAATGGTGTGCGAGCTTCAACCTCAAACGCATACTTAAGCCGTGCCAAAAAAAGAAGCAATTTCAAACTGATCAAAGGCGTTGTGGTTCAACGTATCTTACTGGAAGAAAAGCGTGCCGTAGGGGTCGAGTTTGAACTGGCAGGCGAACTGCGGACTTGTTTTGCCAAAAATGAAGTGATTTCCAGTGCGGGTTCAATTGGTTCGGTGCAACTGTTACAGCTGTCTGGCATTGGCCCTAAAACGGTACTTGAGAAGGCGGGGGTGACGCCCGTTCACCATCTGCCAGGCGTTGGACAAAACTTACAAGACCATCTCGAAGTCTATTTCCAATACCATTGTCAAAAGCCCATCACATTGAATGGAAAATTGGACTGGTTCAGCAAAGGGTTGATTGGAGCCGAGTGGATTTTAACGCGCAAAGGGCTTGGGGCGACCAATCACTTTGAGTCTTGCGCCTTTATTCGCTCACGTGCAGGTTTGAAATGGCCGAATATTCAGTACCACTTTTTGCCCGCGGCAATGCGTTACGATGGACAAGCCGCCTTTGATGGTCATGGCTTCCAAGTCCATGTTGGGCCAAACAAGCCTGAGAGCCGAGGCCGTGTTGAGATCGTCTCAGCCAATCCATTGGACAAACCCAAAATTCAGTTTAACTACTTATCGACCGAGCGCGATCGTCAAGATTGGCGAGATTGTATCCGCCTTACTCGCGAAATTTTGGCACAGCCAGCAATGGATGAGTTCCGTGGTGAAGAGATACAGCCCGGCATCAATGTCGTGACCGATGCGGAAATCGATCAGTGGGTGAAAGAGAACGTCGAGAGCGCGTATCACCCTTCATGCTCATGCAAAATGGGCGCAGACGATGACCCAATGGCGGTGCTCGATGAAGAGTGTCGTGTACGAGGAATCACCAACCTGCGCGTAGTGGATTCCTCCGTTTTTCCCACGATTCCTAACGGCAATCTTAATGCGCCTACCATCATGGTGGCGGAAAGAGCCGCCGATTTAATTTTGCATAAACAGCCGTTGCCTCCGCAGCGCTCAAAGGTTTGGCTAGCCCCGAGTTGGGAAACTCAGCAGCGGACTGGAGAGCCGATGAGATAAGCCACGCCAAACAGCGTGCCCTCATAAAAGTCAGTAATCATTACAAGGAAAAAACAATGTCTATGACGACAAAAACACTTTCAATCTTGGCCCTGAGTGCCTTTTCGTTTACCGCCGCTGCCAATCAATGCCAAACAGTCCGTTTTGCGGATGTCGGCTGGACCGATATCACAGCAACAACCGCAGTGACTAGCCAGCTGCTCAAAGGAATGGGGTATCAAACCAAAACGGATCTGCTTTCTGTTCCTGTGACCTATTCGTCAATGGCCAACGGTGATGTGGATGTCTTTCTCGGAAACTGGATGCCAACCATGGAAGGGGATATCGCGAAATACCGAGATTCAGGGGAAGTGGAGACAGTCAAAGCCAATCTTGAAGGCGCTAAGTACACCTTAGCGGTACCTAAATATGTCTATGAGCAAGGCGTGCAGAGCTTTGCCGATATCAGCAAGTACGCAGATAAGTTCAAAAATCGTATCTACGGCATTGAACCCGGTAACGATGGCAACCGCCTAATTCAAAGCATGATTGACCAAAACGCCTTTGATTTAAAAGGATTCAGCTTGGTGGAATCCAGTGAAGCAGGCATGGTGTCGCAAGTGGCGAGAGCAGTGCGCCGAAACCAATGGATCGTCTATCTGGGTTGGGCGCCGCATCCAATGAACAGCAATGTAGAGATGGTGTACCTGTCGGGAGGGGATGACTTCTTTGGGCCAAACTACGGCGGCGCCAATGTCTACACCAATGTGCGAGAGGGTTATCTCTCTGCGTGTCCGAATGTGGGTCAGTTACTGCAAAACCTGACGTTCAGCTTAGAAATGGAAAACCAGCTCATGGAAGCCATTCTCAACCAAAAAGAGAAACCTGCCAAGGCGGCGTTGAACTGGCTAAAGCAGCACCCAGAGCAGATAAAAACGTGGCTTGAAGGCGTAAAAACGCTAGAGGGCAAACCGGCAGCGCAAGCCGTGATTGACTACGTAAACACACAAGCTTAAGAGATACCGATAGGCGGGCAATCGACAGCCCGCCCAACAAAACAAAGGCAATACAGTGAACTTTATAACTGAAAACAAACTCCCGTTCGGTGAGTGGATGGAAATGGGCGTTGATTGGTTAACACTCAACGCAGCCGGTTTTTTTGATGCGGTCGCTTTCTTTTTGGAAAGCATCATTTTATTCGTCGTGGACTTATTTAAATGGATGCCACCAGCGATGCCAATTATCGCTACAGCACTGATCGCTTGGTTTCTGCATCGCAGTATTGGGTTAGTCCTCTTTGTGGTCTTGGCTCTGCTGACCATTTTAAATCTTGGCTACTGGCAAGAAATGCTGGAAACCTTTGTTTTGGTCTTCGCCGCGACAACGATTTCCGTATTAATTGGTGTGCCGATTGGGATCATGGCTGCGCATCGTCGTTGGATATACACCTTGCTAAGGCCAATACTTGACCTGATGCAAACCGTGCCGACTTTCGTTTACTTGATTCCTACCTTGGTGTTATTTGGCTTAGGCATTGTACCTGGGCTTATCTCAACCATTATTTTTGCTATCGCCGCGCCGATACGTTTGACCTACCTCGGTATTACCAAAGTGCCTGAAGAGCTGGTTGAAGCGGGCAAAGCTTTTGGCGCTAACCGACTCAAGTTACTGCTTAAAGTAGAACTGCCTGCTGCTTTGCCGAGCATAATGGCCGGTATTACTCAGTGCATTATGTTGTCGCTTTCTATGGTGGTGATTGCTGCGCTCGTTGGTGCGGATGGATTAGGCAAACCTGTGGTTCGCGCGCTCAACACGGTGAACATCGCTCAAGGTTTTGAAGCTGGTTTGGCGATCGTTCTGGTGGCGATAATTTTGGATCGCCTTTGTAAAACACCTCAGCAGAAGGAGGCTTAATCATGGATGCCATTACAATTGAGAATGTTGATGTGGTTTTTGGCGACAAGCCAGAGCACGCTTTGGCGCTGCTCGATCAAGGTAAAACGCGCCAAGAAATCATTGATGAAGCAGGCCAAGTGGTGGGGGTGAACAAGGTTTCTCTCTCAATCAAAGAAGGCGAAATCTGTGTGTTGATGGGTTTGTCCGGTTCTGGTAAGTCGAGCTTATTGCGAGCGGTGAACGGGTTGAACAGCATTTCTCGTGGGTCGTTGCGTATAAAAGATGGGGACCAACAGGTCGATCTAGCACAATGTGACGAAGCAACGTTAAGGCATTTACGAACGCATCGTGTTTCCATGGTTTTCCAAAAGTTTGCGCTGATGCCTTGGCTCACGGTACTCGACAATGTTGCGTTTGGCCTAGAAATGCAAGGCATGGCGAAAAAGCAACGCCGTAAAAAAGCCAAAGAACAGCTTGAAATGGTGGGGCTTTCGGAGTGGCTGGATAAGTATCCACATGAACTGTCGGGAGGCATGCAGCAACGCGTTGGCCTAGCGAGAGCGTTCGCGATGGACACCGATATTCTCTTGATGGACGAACCTTTTTCCGCCCTAGATCCGTTGATTCGCGCTCAGTTGCAAGATGAACTGATTCAACTGCAGAAAAAAATGAACAAAACCATTCTCTTTGTCAGCCATGATTTAGACGAAGCACTAAAAATTGGTAACAACATTGCGATCATGGAATCCGGTTGCTTAATACAGCATGGTGCGCCAGAAGAGATTGTGTTGTCGCCAGAAACCGATTATGTGAAGGATTTCGTGGCCCACACCAATCCTCTCAATGTACTGAAAGGGCGTACTTTGATGCTCAGCAAAGAATCATTGACGCAGACTGATGGCGCATGGCAAGTGTGTGGTAGGCAGGATTTGTGGTTGGAGCAGTCGGACAAGCAGATGACCTTACGCAATTCAGACAAGCGTCTGCTGGCTTGGCCTTGTGAGCAGCAAGATCCAGTGGTTGATGACAATGTGCTTCTTGTCGCTTCACCTGATCTGGATATGCGCGAGATGATCGCGTTGAAAAAGAAAAACAGGCAGCCGATTTTGTTGGCAGAAGATGAGCAATTTGTTGGCGTGCTCGATACGGAACATATCTATCAGGCATTGCTTGGCAACTACCAAAGCAGCGCATCGGCGAATGGCTTGGCGTAGTTTTTAGTGATACTCACTCAATAGTGGAGTAAGAAACCAAGATGGTTTGTCATGCAAACCATCTTGGTTGTTTTGAAGGGGACTAAGATTGTTGTTCCTTCAACATCAATGCCTTACTGCGCTCAATTACACTGATTGCCACCGCAAGAAACAGAATATCTTTCACTAGGAAGAAGTTCGTGACCAAAATCCCATCTGAGACTTTCCACGCATTGGGTGTGGTGAGCAAAAAGCTCAGCGTTGCAACGAAAATAACGCTAGCTGCAATGCCAGACCAGTAACCAATCTGCGGCTTCTTCAGACCGATAACCAAACCAATCGCAACAATAATTTCCGTTGCACCGATAAAGTTAGAGACCATTTGTACAGAGAAGAGGTTGTATAACCAACTCATTAATGGATGGTTCACGACCAAGGGTTCAATAAGCTTGGCTTCCGTTGGGGTAAACTTATAAACACCAATCCACAATAAAACCAATACCACCCCAAATACACCAAGAAGATAGCCTAGGCCTTGTCTGCCTAAGCCAGTGTTTTGTTTTTTCATTTTGCTTTTTCTCCACAATAAATAGCATCAAGATGACCGAGGGTGGAGGAAAAAAATTCTTACTGTGAGGTGTTTTTATCAAATTAATTTGGCGGAATCGTCGTACTGTTTTTGTCTCTCGATATAGAGAACAAAAAAGCGCCACAATGGCGCTTTTTCATTAGGTAGAGGGAGCGTTTACTTTTGGTTCGCTTTGCCCAATTGAATCCAAGTATCGATCACCGTATCTGGATTGAGTGAGACCGAGCTGATGCCTTGTTCCATCAACCACTCAGCGAAATCTTCATGGTCTGATGGGCCTTGGCCACAAATACCGACGTATTTGCCCGCTTTGGTTGCGGCATCTATCGCCATTTTCAGCATCGCTTTCACGGCTGGGTTACGTTCATCAAACAGATGCGCGACATCACCAGAGTCACGATCTAGGCCCAAGGTTAGCTGCGTCATGTCGTTTGAACCGATCGAGAAACCATCAAAATACTTGAGGAACTCATCGGCCAACACGGCGTTGGAAGGCAGTTCGCACATCATGATTACTTTTAACCCTTGCTCGCCACGGCGAAGATCGAACTTCGCAAGCAGGTCAACGACCTGAGCCGCTTCACTTGGCGTGCGAACAAATGGAATCATGATTTCGACGTTCTTCAAGCCCATCTCATTGCGAACGCGTTTGATCGCTTGAGTTTCAAGCTCGAAGCAATCTTCAAACACAGGAGAGATATAGCGTGAAGCACCGCGGAAACCGAGCATCGGGTTCTCTTCATGCGGCTCATAGGCTTTACCGCCGACCAAGTTACTGTACTCATTAGACTTAAAGTCGGACATACGCACAATAACGCGTTTTGGCCAGAAAGCCGAGGCGATGGTGGCAATCCCTTCCGTCAACTTACTCACGTAGAAGTCGATAGGGTCTTGGTAACCACGAATGCGTTGGGTGATTTCGGCCTTCAAGCTTTCCGATTGTTGGTCGAAGTTGAGCAGCGCTTTCGGGTGAATACCAATCATCTTGTTGATGATGAATTCAAGGCGAGCAAGGCCGACACCTTCGTTCGGGATTTGCGCGAAATCGAATGCGCGATCTGGGTTGCCCACGTTCATCATCACTTTGGTTGGCAGCATTGGCAGTTCATCAACCGATGAGCGGCGTACTTCAAAATCGAGTTGACCTTGGTAGACATAACCGGTTTCGCCTTCTGCGCAGGAGACAGTGACCAAATCACCATCTGTCAGTTGACTGGTGGCATTGCCACAACCCACGATGGCCGGAATACCAAGTTCGCGCGCAATGATCGCTGCGTGGCATGTGCGGCCACCACGGTTGGTGACAATCGCTGAGGCTTTCTTCATCACTGGCTCCCAATCTGGGTCTGTCATGTCAGTGACAAGAACATCGCCAGTTTGAACCAAAGACATTTGATCCAATGAGTCCACCAAACGCACCACACCAGAACCAATGCGTTGACCAATGGCTCGGCCTTCAATCAGTACTTCCGCTTTGTGGCTCAATTCATAGCGCTCGATGACATTAGCGTCAGACTGAGAGCAGACCGTCTCTGGGCGAGCTTGAACAATGTAAAGCTGACCATCAATGCCATCTTTGGCCCACTCAATGTCCATTGGGCGTTGATAGTGCTTCTCAATGATCATCGCTTGCTTGGCCAGTTCTACGATTTCAGCGTCGGTGAGAGAAAACTGGTTACGTTCAGCCTCTGAGGTATCGACAATCTCAACTTGCTTACCAATCACTTGGCTGTTGGCGTAGATCATCTTACTCAGTTTAGAACCAAAGGTTTTCTTCACAATGGGGGCTTGGCCCGCTTCAAGCAGCGGTTTGTGCACGTAGAACTCATCAGGGTTCACTGCACCTTGTACGACCATTTCGCCTAATCCCCAAGCTGAAGTGATAAACACCACTTTGTCGAAGCCAGATTCGGTATCCAGCGTGAACATCACGCCCGAAGCGGCTTTGTCTGAACGTACCATGCGCTGAATGCCTGCCGAAAGCGCAATGCCTCGGTGGTCAAACCCTTGGTGGACGCGATACGAAATCGCACGATCGTTAAACAAGGATGCATAAACGTGTTTCGTTGCTTCTAATACGGCATCGATACCACGCACGTTAAGAAACGTTTCTTGTTGACCGGCAAACGATGCGTCGGGGAGATCTTCTGCGGTTGCAGAAGAGCGTACCGCGACAGAAATTTCATCGTTTCCATCGGTCAGTGTTGAATAATTTTCACGGATGTCTTGCTCGAGGTCAGCAGGGAATGGGGCTTCTAAAACCCATTGACGAATCGTTGCGCCTGTCTTACGCAGAGCGTCCACATCATCGACATCCAGTTCATCCAGCAGTTGGTGGATACGCTCATCCAGTCCTTCGTAGTCAAGGAACTGGTTAAAAGCGTATGAGGTCGTCGCAAAACCATTAGGTACCGACACACCAGCATTGGCGAGGTTAGACACCATTTCGCCAAGAGATGCGTTCTTACCGCCGACTTTATCGACATCTTCCATGGATAGGCTATTGAACCAGAGGGTGTTCTTTTGCATGTCTTTCTCCAGAAACATTGCAGCTTTCGTAGGGATAGGCAAACGATTACGCGAGGGCTCAAAAAAAGAGAAATCAATTTTCAAAGCTGTGGGGCACGTAATGGCACGCCTGGGTTTATTATTTGTATTATGGTTAACATCCTACTCAAAATATTTTTAAGTTTTAAACAAAAATGCAAACAGAAAAGCAAAGTCGTGATGTGTTCTACGTTTCTGACGGAACGGCAATTACCTGTGAAACGTTAGGGCACGTCGTTTTGGGGCAGTTCCCCTTTGTGGCCAATGAGAAAACCTTCCCATTTGTCGAAAGTGAAGAGAAACTCACTGAATTAATCAAACACATTGAAATTTCATTCCAAACCAATGGGATAAAACCTCTGGTGTTTTTTTCTCTGGTATTGCCTGATCTCAAAGCGCGTCTAATGGAGTCTCCGGCGTATTGCTACGATGTGTTGGAAAGCATTGTGCAGCGGGTGAAAGATGATATCCAAATGGAACCGATGCCAAAGTTGCAACGCTCGCGCAGTGTCGGAAAAGACACCGATACCTATTTTGATCGTATTGCGGCGATTGAGTACACCTTGGCGCACGACGATGGCATCTCGTTAAAAGGTTTAGAGTTGGCGGACATTATTTTGCTAGGCGTTTCACGCAGTGGCAAAACACCCACCAGTTTATACATGGCGATGCAGTTTGGTTTGCGGGTGGTGAATTACCCCTACATTGATGACGACATCAAGGGATTGAAACTGTTGCCGGAGTTTGAAATTCATCGCCACAAACTGTTTGGTTTGACGATTGATCCCAAGCGGTTGACTGAGATTCGAGAGAACCGCTTGGCGGGCAGCGATTACGCAAGCACCGAGCAGTGTCAGCATGAACTGGCCAATGTCGAAGCTTTGTTCAGGCGTGAAGCCATTCCGTATATCAATACAACGTCGCTGTCTGTTGAAGAGATTTCGACCAGAGTGCTCGAAAAAACAGGCTTAAAGCGCCGCTTGTTCTAAGCAGGCCAAGGAAAGTGCAACCTAAAAAGGAACAAAAAACAGGATGAACCAAGCGATAACCGCCCCAGAGACGCTAATAAATGACCAAGGCCAGCCACACTATGGCCATTTTGAACAGATGGTCCGTGAATTAGCACCGGAGCAGTTTGATTACCGCAATGTGATGGATAAATCGGCCAGTAAATTGGCGCGCTATTTTCATTACAAACAATTTCAGTTTGTCAGCGTTATGAGCGAACGATATCTCATTGGTATCGCGATCGCAGACATCCGCTATCTCTGTTCGGCATTTTGCTATGTGGTTGACCTTGAAACGGGTCAGTTGGTTGAGCAAAGTTGGTTACGTCCGCTGTTTTTTGATAGTGGCATGCGGGCTTCACCCTATGAGGGGAAAGCGCATATTGCCAATCAATCGCTGATGTTTGACATCAAACAAGGCCAGTGGCGAGTCGTGCTCAATACGAAATGGGTGAAAGCTGATGTGGTATTGTTGGCAGAAAACAGCGAACAGCCATTAGCCATGTGTACGCCTACAGGCTATCAAGGTTGGACTTACACACAAAAGCACAATGCACTAAAGGTGAATGGCGAGTTAAACGTGTTCGGTAAAGCCGTTGACCTTAAAACGGCGTTAGCAGGGTATGATTTTTCTGCGGGTTATATGCGTAGAGAAACCAGTTGGCGCTGGGCGAGCATTAACACTCAGCAGCAAGGCATTCGCCTGGGCTTGAATCTCGCGGCTGGGGTGAACGAGACCGGAGGCTGTGAAAACGTACTTTGGGTTGAGGGAGAACGACACTTTCTTCCAGCGGTCTATTTCGATTTTGATCGCTTTAAGCCAAACGAGGCTTGGCGTATATACAGTGCAGACAAACGCATTGATCTGACGTTTACCCCCATGAACTGCCGCAAAGAAAAGCTCAACTTATTGGTGCTCAAAAGTAATTTTCGCCAATTTGTTGGCCATTTCGACGGTGTGCTCAAAGGCGATGATGGCGCAGAGCACCGATTGGAAAACGTACTTGGTTTAACCGAAGATCACTTCGCCTGCTGGTGAAAGGTTTAAGGGGTAGTAAAAACCCGCCACAGTACTATGGCGGGCGGAGACATAATGAAGAGGGGGTCTACTTAAACAGCAGCTCTACTTCTTTGATGATGCCAGTGTCTTTCTCGTAGTCGTCCGAGACAAGCACTTTCCACTGGCCCAGCACGTCACTCTTTTCAACATCATTGAGCGTGAAAAGAACATGGTAGCGATTATCACGATCACGACCATTGCTCTCTTTTAGTGACCACTGTTTGCCAGAAGGAGCCACTAGAGAGACAGAAACATCGCCAATAAACGGATGCTCAATGTTGACGCGAATGGTGGTTTTCGTTAACTCACCTTGGTAATTCACATCAAAAGGTAGTTCGAGTTGAGTGGCATCCGGCAAGGCGCGTGGCGATTCAAGCAAGTATTGATTTTTACCTGTTGTGACGGCTGGTGGTGTTACGGTGTCTGTTGTGCCGTCATCTGGAGTCGCTGCTTTTGAAGCGTAAATACTCGCGACATGCGGTGCACTCAAGCCAACAGCGCGTACGGCGTTCGCGTAATCTTTCTTGCCGCAAGGTGTGCCTTCGCACTGCTTGTCTGGTGTAGAGAAAGTGTACGAGCGCCCGCGAACGCCAAATAAGAAGCCGTATGCCATGGTGGTGGCAAACTTGTTTTTAACGCCATAACCATACGCATCTTTTTCCGTACCGTTTTCGAAATGCGGTGTATTTTTATATTGCTCGTGCGCGTGGTTTAAACCCCAGTTGTGGCCGAGTTCGTGGATAAAGGTGTCATCGCCGCATTGGTTCATGTAGGAATGGCTGTACATGCGACTTTTGGCATAGCGAGGGTTAGAACGCCAATCAGACGCAGGGATCACCCATGCTAGACCACAGCTGATGAGGCCTTTTTTGGCATCGTAATCTGGCGTGTTTTTCAGATCGAGGTTACGGAACATCGCGACCATGTCTGCCCCCGATTTCTTTCGTTCACTTTCGATATCGCTAAAAATAGGATCTTGAGCACGGCTTGGCGTAAGGGCATTGAGCGCTTGTTTTTGCGATTTCTTCATACCCGCTTGTGAATCAAAGTTGTATTCTTTTGTTGCTACAAGATTCACCTTAATATCAAGGCCACTGTTTTTTAATATAACGTTGCCCACGTTAAAACGATGTTGAATCGCGGCAAGTTGATCTTGTTCAAACCATTCAGATGTTGCTTTTGTATATACGCCTAGCACATCAATTTGCGTTGTTTCAGCCACTGCAGGCACAGCAATGCCTGACGCTATGGCAAACGCCAATAACGTTCTTTTCATATTTATTTCCTACTTGGTTGTGTTTGTAAAACTAATTGATAGAGGTGTTAGTGATCAAATCCATGATTGGCAGGTAATTCGTAAACCCATGCACTGCTCCCTTTTCCTTCAATTTTAATTTGTCCTTCAGGATGGCCAATAAAGCCTAAAATCGAAGTTTTTCCAAAAGTAAACGTAACGGGATAACTTTGACCTTCTAGTTCAAAATTTCCCGACCACATACGAATACCTTCATTCTGAAATTCGTTGTTATCAATTTTGATATCGATGTTGTCATTGCTTGGCAAACTCATCGTAATGACATCGCCCTCATTGAGTGCCTTAAATTGATTAATATCTGCAATTTCAACGGCTTTAATATTTTCTATGTATGGGCTGGTCGGTTTAAAACGCTCGATCTCTTGCTGAGGGTTAGTGTCTGACCAGACTGAATCGAATTTTTGCGGTTGTTTGATCTTCTCTTCTGTAATGACGACTTCTTCTATGATGCTTTCTTCTGGCTTTTTGTGGGGCTCAATAATCGTTTCGATAGGCTGAATATCAACGGCTAAATTATCCGAAGAAGAGACGTTATTCTCACTAATTACATCATTTGAGTTGTTTGATTTTTCTTCAGTAATAACGTTTTTATTTAATTCAATCTCACTATTAAAAAATAATACGGATGAAAAAACAGCAACGGTCATAACAGATAATAATGCTAATTTAAAATTCACTTATATATTCCCGAGTTAACTAGTTATTGGGTCAATATAATTTGTTTTATAAAAAATAAATAAAATGAGTGTGATCTTGATTCAAAAATGGCCTTGAAGAAATTCAATTTATTATTGTCATGTGAATATGTGCCTAACTTTTAATTTAAATGTCGAATAATTGTTTTTTCTCTGACATAAAAGGTGTGAGATTTGTTCTAGGTAGAGTTTTTACTCAATTGTGTTTTTTGTCAGTAATGTGCAGGTATCGTAAATGTGCTTTTTGAGCGTAAAGCGCCAGCTTTTGCTCGATTTAATGAGGTTAAATGTTCGAACGCTCATTTTGTGAGTGAGTTATCGAACACGAAGGAAAAAAAATGACACACTATCAGTATGCTTATTAGTGAATAGGAAGATACCTATGGTGAGTTCCAGTCATTTTGAAACGGAAGTGGTGATCATTGGTGGTGGTGCGACGGGAACTGGCATTATGCGCGACTGTTCGTTGCGTGGCATTAGCTGCATTTTACTGGAAAAGGACGATATCGCTTCTGGTACGTCAGGGCGCAATCATGGTTTATTGCATTCAGGTTCTCGTTACGCTGTCACTGATTCTGAGTCGGCGAGGGAGTGCATCCAGGAAAACAAGATTCTCAAAAACATTGCTCGTCATTGTGTCGAGCAAACCAGTGGCTTATTTATTACTCTGCCGGAAGACGATTTAGCGTTCCAAGACACGTTTATTCAACAATGTACACTCGCGGGGATTGAAACAAAAAGGCTGACGCCTTCTCAAGCCTTGGCGCTAGAGCCTAATGTGAATCCAGCTTTGGTGGGCGCAGTGCAAGTGCCTGACGGCACACTCGATCCATTTCGTCTTTGTGCGTCCAATGTGCTTGATGCGAAAGAGCATGGCGGGCGCATCTTTAACCACACGCAAGTGGTTGGTTTGATTCGTCAGGGTGATCAGGTTCGCGGGGTCAAATGTCTTCACACGCTTACTGGCCAAGCCTTTGATATCTATGCGCGTGAAGTGATCAACGCCGCCGGTATTTGGGGGCAGAATATTTGTGAGTACGCCGATCTCAACATCAAGATGTTCCCAGCTAAGGGGTCACTGTTGATCTTGGATTATCGCATCAACAATTTGGTCATTAACCGTTGCCGCAAACCATCCGATGCCGACATCTTAGTGCCCGGCGACACCATTTCTTTAATTGGTACAACCTCAGAACACATTGAATACGATCAAATTGACGACCTTCACGTGACCGAAAACGAAGTGGATGTGTTGTTAAGGGAAGGGGCAAAGCTGGCACCTATTATGGCCAATACGCGAGTATTGCGTGCCTACGCAGGTGTGCGTCCATTAGTGGCGGTGGATGACGATGGTTCCGGTCGAAACATTAGTCGTGGCATTGTACTGCTCGATCACGCCGAACGAGACGGTTTGAAAGGCCTGACGACCATCACAGGTGGTAAGTTGATGACCTATCGTCTGATGGCGGAATGGGCGACCGATGTGGTGGCGAAAAAGCTCGGTAACAACAAGGCATGTGAAACGCATATCAAGCCACTTCCGGGTTCGAACGAAATGCCCAAAAAGCACAAAAAAACTGCCAGTATCGTTAAGCCTGTCTATGAATCGGCGGTTTATCGCCATGGTGAACGTGCCGAGCAGTTTTTGAAAGATGATGACGAAAGCCAAACCGTGATTTGCGAATGTGAGATGGTCACCAAAGGCGAAATTGAATACGCAATCAAGCAACTGGATGTCAGCAATTTGGTTGATTTGAGACGTCGCACTCGGTTGGGTATGGGGCCTTGTCAGGGGGAACTGTGTAGTTACCGCGCCGCGAGTTTGTTTAGTCAGTATGGGCATCTTGACGGTACGGTTAGCGCCCGTTTACTGACGGAGTTTTTGGAAGAACGTTGGAAAGGGGTGAAACCCATCTTCTGGGGGGATGCATTGCGAGAATCTGAATTTAGCTATTGGATTTACGAAGGGCTATTCGGTGCCAGTGAACTACCGACCGCAGCAGATGAGGAGAACGCATCATGTTAAATTACGATATTGCTGTGATTGGCGGTGGCATCGCGGGTTACTGTGCGGCGCTCAAAGCATTAGAAGAGGGCAAGAAAACCGTACTCATTAGCCAAGGCCAAAGCGCGTTGCATTTTTCTTCTGGATCAATCGATGTTCTGGGCAAGTTGCCATCTGGCGAGGCGGTTCATCAACCCTTTGATGCGATAGATACGTTGGCGAAGAGACATCCTGAACACCCTTATGCCAAAATGTCGGCGACTTCAGTGAAACGTTCCCTGCATTGGTTGGTAGAGCAGCTCAACGCTCAAGGCATTCCGTTACACAGCCAAGAAGACGAAACGAACCACTATCGCATTACACCACTTGGCACTTTAAAGCCAACCTGGTTGTCTCAGCCGTTCGTTCATCGTCACACCAAAACAGTGCCGTTCAAACGCATTCTGTTTGTTGCGGTCGATTGCTATCGAGATTTCCAGCCACTGTTGGCCAAAGACAATCTCAAAAAACACCCTGATTTTCAGCACTGCGAAATTGGTGAAATTCAGGTAACGATTCCAGGTTGTGAAGCCTTGCGTCGCAACCCCAATGAGCTGCGTTCTATTGATATTGCGCGCTTGCTCAAGCAGCCTCAAGCATTCAACAGTTTATGTCACCAACTGATGAAACATGCCACTCAAGAGGATCTGGTCATCATGCCTGCGATCATGGGCAACGGTGACGGACTGGTTCTGTTGCAGCAGTTGCGTCGTCAGACCAATCTCACGTTGCATGAAGTGCCGACCATGCCACCGTCTTTACTGGGTATTCGCATCGAAGAAGCCTTGCAAAAACGCTTCTTGAAACTGGGGGGCGTGTTATTAAAAGGGGACCAAGTGCTCTCGGGAGAGTGGGATGCACAAGGCCACTTGGTGTCGATTTCCACGCGTAATCTCGGGGACATTCCACTGCACGCCAACGCCTACATTTTGGCGTCAGGCAGTTACTTCAGCCAAGGGCTCAAAGCCAGTTTGGACAAAATTGTGGAACCTATTTTTGGTTTGGATATGGTGGCTAAGCCCCATCGCCGTCAGTGGCGGAACGATCAATTCTTTAGCGCATCAGCGCATCCATTCATGGCGTTTGGCGTGGAAACGGATGCGATGTTTCGTCCTTCATTAAATGGGCAAGTATGCCAAAACCTTTACTGCTGCGGCTCCGTGTTGTCGGGTTATGACCCGGTATTTGAAGGCTCGGGTGGAGGCGTAGCAGTATCTACTGCGCTGGCCGCCGTTCAAAGGGCGATGGGACTTAAGCAAGCAATGAGCGTTGAAGAGGAGTGCGTACTATGATGAATGCCTTTGCCAAACATGCGCCGACCAATACCACGTTTGATCAATGCATTAAGTGCACTGTCTGTACGGTTTACTGCCCAGTAGCAAAAGCCAACCCACAATACCCAGGGCCAAAACAGTCTGGGCCAGATGGCGAGCGTCTGCGCTTAAAAAATCCGGAATACTATGACGACTTACTCAAGTTATGCACCAACTGTAAACGCTGCGAAACCGCTTGCCCTTCTGGGGTAAAAATCGGAGACATCATTGCGGTTGCGCGAGGAAAATATGGCAAGAAGACGCTCAATCCTAAGTTAATGCGCGATTTTGTGTTAAGCCATACGGATTTGTTTGGCTCGTTGGCCACGCCAGTTGCGCCTATCGTCAATAAAATCACCAGTTTGAAACCGGTGAAAAGTTTGATGCACAAAACCATCGGCGTGGATAAGCACAAAGATCTGCCGAAGTATTCGCACGGAACGTTTCGTAGCTGGTACAAGAAGCAAGCGCAAACCCAAGCACAGTTTGCCCGTCAGGTAAGTTACTTCCACGGCTGCTATGTGAACTATAACCATCCACAGCTTGGCAAAGATTTAGTAAAAGTGCTCAATGCGATGGGGTACGGAGTGCAGTTGCTGAAAAAAGAGAAATGCTGTGGCGTGCCTTTAATTGCCAACGGTTTTCATGAGAAAGCACGTAAAAATGCCAATCTTAACATCAGCATGATTGAGCAATCGGTGGAGCAAGACAGAACGGTGATTTCCACCTCTTCGACCTGTTCTTTTACGTTGCAACAAGAATACCCACACGTGTTGGGCGTTGAAAATCAGCATGTGGTGAATCGAATCGAGTACGTGACTCGCTTTTTACTGAAAGCCTTTATGAATGGCTATGCGCCATCCATGAAGCCGATTAACAAAAAAGTGGTGTATCACACGCCTTGTCACCTTGAGCGCAGCGGCAATGTGATGTTCACTTTAGAGCTATTACGCATGATCCCTGGACTAGAGTTGGTGGTGTTAGACAGTGAGTGCTGTGGCTTAGCGGGCACTTATGGCTTTAAAGAAGAAAACTACCAAACGTCGATGAAAATTGGTTCCCACTTATTTGAGACGATAAAAACGTCGCAAGCGGATTTCGCCATTACCGATTGCGAAACCTGTAAATGGCAAATTGAAGAAAATACTCAATTGGAGACCATTCATCCCATCAGCTTGTTAGCGATGGCGCTGGAATAAACAACAATCGCTCATCGGAATATCCCCTAACCGTTGGCGCAGCAACGCCAGCGGTTAGGGGCTTTAATGCTTAATTAAACGTTTCTTTTGGCGAAAAATCGCTTTAGTTAAACATCTCTTTGTTGCAGTTTTTCTAGTAACTCATCCAGCCTAGTGACCGTGATGGACGCTAAGCTGGCAAACCCTTTATCTTCCCCATTGGTCACAAGGCAAGAGGGCATGTCTGCGTTGTAGGCCGCCTCAAGATCGTAAAGATAATCCCCCACATACAGTATTTGATGACTCTTGAGTTGCCATTGTGTTGCCAAGTGAATTAGGGCTTTTGGGTCGGGTTTTGGCGCGCAGTGTTCACGCGTGATCAAATGCTCGATGTCTATTTGTGTCTGTTCGAGCTTGAGCTGACTGGCTTGCAAGCAATTCCGAGTCACGATTGCTGATTTGATTTGCTGCTGTTTCAGGTAGTGAAGCAGGGCGTGGCAGCCAGGTAATGGCTGAGCGTGTTTGGCGTCGGACAGCTCATGATCCAAAATAGTTTGCTCTGCGTACCGTTGTGCTTGCGTATCGGTCATTGCCTCCACAAAGCAAAGCAGGTCGATCTCCTGCGGGCAACCGAGCTGTTGACGAAGCTGTGAAAAATTGAGCTCACAGCTGACAAGGGTGTTGTCCAAATCAAAAATAATGGCTCGTATTTCATTGATTTCTAATGTGATTGGTTTCATGAGCGCCCTTATGTTTGTGGCATTAAAAAGAGTTTATCCCTTTACTTGAGTTTTATACGACGATAAGTTGAACATGTCTCGAAAATCAGAAGGAAATCTTTGATGAAAAAGGATTTACGTGCGCATTGCCACACCATTATTGCGGGCAATCACGAGCAAAGCCCAGCAGAACATTTCTACGCGATGGCGAAATGGTGTGAAGAGCACCAAGTGAAGCACGATGTGTATGGTGATGGGGAATTCATCAACTCATTTCAACAAAAAGTGGCCGACCTTTTAGGCTTTGAAGCGGGTTTGTTTGTTATTACGGGCACCATGACGCAGGCCACGGCCCTTGAGTTGGTATGCCGTAAAAAACGCAATCCTGTGGTAGCGATGCATGAATCCAGTCATATTTATCGTTTTGAACGTCAGGGTTATCAACTGCAGAATCGTTTTTCCATTTTGCCTCTGGGAGATATGTTCCGACCTTGGACAGCAAAAGATCTCAACGCTTGGCCAGATGAAATTTCAGCAGTCTTGTATGAGCTGCCCATGCGTGAGCTAGGTGGGCAATTGCCAAGTTGGGACGAACTCAATGACATCAAAGCCGAGTGTGAACACCGCGACATTCACCTCCATATGGATGGCGCTCGTTTATGGGAGTGCGCGGCCTATTATCAAAAGTCATACAAAGAGATTGCCACGGGTTTTCAGTCGGCTTATGTCTCTCTCTATAAGGGCATCAATGGCTTAGGGGGATCATTACTACTCGGAGACAAAAAATTCATCGAGCAGGCGTCGATTTGGATGAAGCGCCAAGGTGGCAATGTATATCATCGCACGCCTTACGTGGTGTCTGCTGCAATGCAGTTTGATCAACAATTGGCGAAAATGCCGGCGCTGTTTGCGCGCACACAGCAGATCTACCAAATCCTCCGCGAGTTCCCACAATTGGCCGTCAGCCCTTATGAACCGCAAGCGAACATGCTGCATTTGATTGTGCCGCTGAGCCTTGAAAATGCCATCGAGTTGCGTGACCGAGTGGCCGAGCAAAAAGGCGTTTGGTTAGGGCATCCGCAAACCACGCAGCACCCTGAACAATCGATCTTCGAGTGGTATGTGGGCGATAGACTGCTCAACATCGCAGATGATCAGTTGCGTGAAGTGTTGGCTTACTTAGCAAATGCAGAGTGTTGATAATAAGAAACATCAGGTAGATAACGTCAGTAAAAGGAGTCGTGACGTCATGATCATCCCCAAATCACTTAAGCCTGGCGATACGATAGGCTTTTTCTCACCATCTTCTCCCGCGACGCACTTTGCACCAGAGCGTTTTGCGCGGGCGAAACAATACGTTGAGAAACGGGGCTACCAACTGAAAGCGGGGAGCCTAACGGGAAAGAGTGATACTTATCGATCAGGCTCGATTGCCGAGCGTGTTGAAGAGCTTAATGCACTGATTCGCAACCCTGAAGTGCGATGCATTATGTCGACCATTGGTGGTTACAATAGCAACTCATTGCTCCCTTATCTGGATTACCAAGCGCTTCGCGACGATCCGAAAATCATCGTCGGTTATTCGGATGTGACCGCGCTCCTGATGGGCATTTATGCGCAAACGGGCATCGTGACCTTCTATGGCCCAGCTTTGGTCGCGTCACTGGGGGAGTTTCCTCCGTTGGTGGATGAAACGTTCCAATCTTTTACCGACATTGTCCAATCGCTGGAAAATCTACATCACACCTATGTAATGCCACAAGGCTGGAGCGATGAGTATGTGCCTTGGCATTTGCAATCGACCAGTAAACACACTAACCCTAACCAATGGTATTTTGCAGGACAGGGCGTGGTGGCAGGTAGAATCATTGGGGGCAACCTCAATACCATGTCTGGGATTTGGGCCTCGCCTTACATGCCAGAAATCCAGCAAGGCGATATCTTGTTGTTGGAAGATTGCTTGCAAGGCATTGAAGTGGTGGAACGCGCTTTTGCGATGTTGAAACTCAATGGCGTGTTCGACAAGGTCGGGGCTATCGTGTTAGGTAAGCATGAGCTGTTTAACCACAAGGAAACAGGAAGACAACCGATTGATGTCTTGAACGAAGTACTCAATGGTCAATCGGTGCCAATTTTATGGGACTTCGACAGTTGCCATACCCATCCTATGCTTACTGTGCCCCTTGGCTCTATGATGACGATAGACTTCGAGCAGCAAACGGTCAGTGTCTCCCTTGAGTGAGGTTTACGGAAGCACTTGGTAAATGTTGCCATTGTCCGTGGTGAAATAGAGATAGTCATCAGGGCTTAAGGTGATGTCTCTAACTCGCTCGTTGAGTTTTTCAAATAAGCGGTCAGTCTCTTTGAGCTGGTCGTTTTCGATGCTCACCACATTGATGTGCGTGAGCTTTAATGCGCCGATCAGCAGCTTGCCGTTGAGGCTTGGGTAACGCTCACCGCGATAGAAAATGAGGCTACTTGGGGCAATAGACGGTATATAGACCCATTTGGGCGCTTCGATGCCGGGCAGTGTATCGGCTTCTCCAACGCGAATCGGACCCCAATATTCTTTGCCATGAGAAGTCTTGGCCCAGCCGTAGTTCTTTCCAGCTTGAATGAGGTTAATCTCATCGCCCCCTCTTGGACCATGCTCAACAGACCAGAGTTGCTGTGTTTTGTCATCGAAAAACAGTCCTTGTGGGTTGCGATGGCCAAAGCTCCATATCTCCTTTTTCACTTCACTATTGTCGATGAATGGATTGTCGTTGGGTATTTTTCCATCCAGTGTCAGGCGCAAAATGGTGGCAGCATGGTTGCTCGGATCTTGCCCGTTGTCTCGAACGCCACGATCGCCAATGGAGAAGTAAAGGTGATTGCTGTCATCAAAGGCGATACGACTACCGAAGTGGCGACCGGTTGTTGACGCAGCATCCGCGACAAACAGCTCTTGCCAGTCGGAGAACACTTTGTTTTGCAAACGGGCAGTGGCCAGTACCACGGTTGTGCCAGTGTCGACTTCTTTCGAAAAGGTAAAATAGAGCTGCTGACGTGTGATGGGGGAAAGGGCAACATCAAGTAACCCGCCTTGTCCTGAGTTGTCGACATTGGTGACTTGATAGAGTGGGGTTTTCTGACTTTGAGTGACATCGAGCAACGAGATACGGCCATTTTTCTCGGTAATGACGGCGTTGGCGCTGTCGATAAATTCAATTCCCCAAGGAATTTGATAACCCGAAGCGATTTTCTTTAGCTTGAGTTCCTCACATAGAGTGGAAAACGACACCAACCCCATCAGCACGGTTGCTAAACACTGACCTGCCCATTTCATTACAACGATCCTTTTGAGTAAATCCCTTTGACTTGATTAGTTTGAGTATATACCCAATGCCCGTCGAATTCTGACCTATACTTATCCACTAGGAGAGCTGTGTTCTGTTAAATCAATCACTTTTGGGGCATAAGTATGGCGTACAAAGGAAGAATCGCTCAATGGAGCCAAGACAAAGGTAATGGTTTTATTAAAATCGACGGTTCGGGAGAGATGGTTTATTTCAATAAAGCAGAAGTGATCGGCAGTGCTACCTTAGACGATGTGGTGACGTTCGAAGTGGAGCGAAACAAACACGGACAGGTCGTCGCGGTGGCTGTACAAAAAGCGTTTGTGTTCTCTTTTGCAATCGGGGTGGCCATTATTTTTCTCACTGCTGTTTTTGCGGGTATTTGGTTATTCCGTTACCCCGCATTAGCGGTTCTACATTACTTTTTTATCAGTGCAGTCATGTTCGTGCTTTGCGCATTTGATGTCTCTGCCGCCAAGGAGAGCAAGCCAAGAGTACCAGAAATGTTGTTTTATATTCTGGCATTGATTGGCGGTTGGCCCGGAGCATTCTTTGCTCACGTGGTTTTGAGTCACAAAGTCGGTAATACCCCCTTTTTGGTCATGAGCTGGCTGATGGCGCTGATTAACATGGCGGGTTTTGCTTGGACATTAACCGATTATGGCAAAAGCTATCTCTACTTGATGTTAGATAGGTTACCTCTTTATTTGATTCCAGGTTTTGCGTAAGCATTTAGAGTCCACATTCACTATTAAAAAAAGCGCTCCGAAGAGCGCTTTGTTCATCTTGATTTGCAAGCCTTAAGGAGATTACATCGCTGCTTCAAAAATCGCAGAGATCTCTTCGTGTGTCGCTTGTTTCGGGTTGGTGAAACCGCAGGCATCTTTCAACGCATTGTCGGCAAGTGTTGGAATGTCTTCCAGTTTCGCGCCAAGTTCGCGAATTCCTGTTGGGATACCAACATCTTTCGCGAGTTGCACAATGGCTTCGATCGCTGCGTCTGCACCTTGCTCTGCGCTCATACCTTCAACATTGACACCCATTGCTTTTGCGACGTCGCGTAGACGCTCAGGGCAAACTTGTGCGTTGTAGCGTTGTACGTGTGGCAACAAGATTGCGTTACATACACCGTGAGGTAGGTCGTAGAAGCCACCCAACTGGTGTGCCATTGCGTGTACATAGCCCAATGATGCGTTGTTAAATGCCATACCTGCCATGAACTGTGCGTAAGCCATTTGCTCACGCGCTTCAATATCTTCACCGTGCGCAACCGCAGTACGAAGGTGAGCTTGGATAAGCTCAATCGCTTTGATTGCAACTGCATCAGTAATCGGCGTTGCAGCAATAGAAACGTAAGCTTCTACCGCGTGAGTCAGTGCATCCATACCCGTTGCTGCGGTGAGTGATGCAGGTTTTGCTAGCATCAATTCTGGGTCGTTTACTGAGATAAGTGGCGTTGTGTGTTTATCGACGATCGCCATTTTAATATGACGTGCTTCATCGGTGATGATACAGAAGCGAGTCATTTCAGAGGCCGTACCCGCCGTTGTATTGATAGCAATCAGCGGTAGCATTGGTTTCGCTGATTTGTCGACACCTTCGTAATCGGCAATGGCGCCACCATTTGAAGCCACCAATGCGATACCTTTGGCGCAGTCGTGTGGAGAACCACCACCTAGTGAGATCACGAAGTCACAATCGTTTTGCTTTAGAAGCTCTAAGCCTGCGTTTACGTTACTGATGGTTGGGTTTGGCTGCGTACCATCAAACACAACTGCGCTGACACCACGCTCAGACAGAAGGTCCTGAACCTGCTTCACCACACCGATTTGATTTAGGATCTTGTCGGTAACAATCAAACCTTTTGTAAAACCTTGAGCCTTAATGCTATCTGCTGCGTCTTTTAGGCAGCCTGCGCCCATTAGGTTCACGGTAGGGATAAAAAATGCACTTGCCATGTTGGATTGCTCCATCGTTGTTAGTTAATAATGATTCCTCTTCTAGCCATTACTTTGTCATATGAGTGGTGAAAGCAAACTTGATCTCAAACAAGTTGGGGGAGGGAAACCCCTCTCTAAAAACAGGAACTGTGAACAGGATCTTGTTGCACATAAATTTCGTTATCTTATTGATAAATTTCTTTAAAATACAGAGTGATAACGCAATCGATTTTCCACTCGTTTTCGGTTGTTAGCTGAAAAACGGTGTTTATTGATTGCCAGTGCAAATTGAATAAGGGGCTTTTTCTGGCTATTTGCTGGGCGCTGCGTTAGCATTGCCGACCTTTTTTTGGCTGGAGGTGTTATGTACATTGGTTTCGATTATGGAACGGCAAACTGTTCAGTGGCGAAAATGCAAGATGGCGAGCCAGAGCTACTCGCTATTGAAGGGTCAAGTCACTATATTCCGTCAACACTTTCCGCCCCAACAAGAGAATCGGTTTCCGAGCATTTATTCCGACATCGAGAGATCAAACCGCTCGACAAAGTGGGTGAGCAGGTATTACGACGAGCCATCAACGTCAATCGAGAAGAGAGCATTGAACTGCATCCGGAAGATGTGGTGTTTGGCCAGGCGGCGCTTGATCGCTATTTGGCAGACCCAACTGATCTCTATTACGTTAAATCGCCGAAATCGTTTCTTGGCGCTTCTGGCCTGCATGACGTGCAACTGAGCTTCTTCGAAGATCTGGTTTGCGCCATGATGGCTAACATCAAAACCAACGCAGAACATTCGGCGCAAGCGGTGATTCGTGATGCGGTGATTGGCCGTCCTGTGAACTTCCACGGTCGAGGTGGCGAAGAGGCAAACCGTCAGGCTGAAGGCATTCTGCGTCGCGCAGCGACACGCGCAGGCTTTAAGAACATAGAGTTTCAGTTTGAACCGGTTGCTGCTGGTTTAGAATATGAAGCAACTCTGCAGCATGACAAAACCGTATTGGTGGTTGATATTGGTGGCGGTACGACTGACTGCTCGCTGATTGAAATGGGGCCAAGCTGGCGTGGAAAAAACGAGCGTACAGGCAGCTTGCTTGCTCATTCCGGCCAGCGAATTGGTGGTAATGACCTCGATATTTATCTTGCGTTTCGTCAACTGATGACGCCATTTGGTTTTGGTAGCAAAGCGGTCAGCGGCATTGATATGCCAAGGACTCAGTTTTGGAACCCAATCGCCATTAACAACGTTCAAGCGCAAAACGACTTCTATGGGCGCGCCAATCTAGCGGCGCTTAAGCTGCTGCACAAAGAAGCCCAAGAGCCAGAAAAACTGGCTCGCTTGCTCAAGGTCTACCATGAAACACTCGGTTATCAGATAGTCAGACGGGCTGAAGAGGCAAAAATTGCCTTGTCGGATAGCGAACACTACCAAGTTACCCTCAATCTGTTTTCGGAACAGTTACATGTGGATGTCAGCCAGAGCGAAATGATTGAAGCGATTGAGTCGCCAAAGAGCAAAATGGTGGAGCTAGTAAAAGAAGCTGTTGATCAGGGTGGCGTGAAGCCGGATGTGATCTTTATGACCGGTGGCTCTGCTCGCTCCCCGATTTTGCGCCAAGCCGTAGAGAGCGAATTACCGAATGTGCCCGTTGTCAGTGGCAACTATTTCGGCTCGGTTACCGCAGGTCTGGCGCGTTGGGCGGAGGTTTGCTTTCGCTGATTACGTTAATGCATTACCGTTTGACCTTACCCCAAGGCAAAGGTTTATACCTATGATGGTCGTTAATCCGAAAGTAAGGTGACTTATGGGATGCTGTAATCAAGCGCCGAAAGGTGGTGGTGGAAAACCATCTACACTGTTCATTACCATTGCTGTGATGATGGCCGTGGTGTTTGCCTTAGCCTTTTTCGCTGGCTAAAAAGAACAAAAGGCGCTCTGGATTGAGCGCCTTCTTCATTTCTGCTTGATGGATTATTCTTCTGGTTTGACGGCCAGCATTTCTTCAATGCCCCCGCCATTTAACAGCAATGTGTAGCCAGATTGAGAGAGGAAATCGTACGCTTGGCCGGAACGATTGCCACTGCGGCAGTACAGAACGATGGGCTGACTCTTGTCGATCTTGCTAAAGCCCTTTGCTAGTTCATTCAAAGGGATGTTTACCGCCCCTTCGATGTGTTTTTGCTGAAACTCGGCGGGTGTACGCATATCAACAACGAGCGCGCCTTGTTCGATCCACTCCCACGCTTCTATTGCTCGATTTGACGCATGAGCGAAGGAGGAAACACAACTGAGCAACAGCAGGCTTAAAAATGCGCGCCAATGTGTATACCAATGAGTTTGTTGTTGGTTTTTTTGTCGCATGAAGACTCCTAATAACACCGCTAACCTGTCTGTATTCTCAACAAATTGGAGAGGATGCAAACAATGTGTCTAATCATTCTCCGAACGACAGGATAAGTCTCGTTTTTGAACGGAAATTGTGAAGTGAATCATGTATTCTCGCCGCCTTAGTCACTGACTCACAAATAAAAAATAAATCACTATGCATTACGAGCAACAACTAGGGTATCGCTATCCCAAAGGGCGATTTGCACTTATTAGTGTGTATTCTTTTACTGGCGCTGCCATTTTGGCGTCCACCATTTTTTCATTGCTGCTGTTTTTATCGATAGATGACAACCCCTTGATGCAGGCCTTATTTGGCGGTTTGGCCATCATTTTCGAGGCTGGAAAGTTTTACGCTTGGTACGAGTTTGGTGAGCGACGTGCACACCGCAATTATTCTGGAGCCATCACTGCGTTTGTCTTTTATTTGGTATTAGCCGCGATTTCTATTGGCGGCAGTATCGGCGGGATTAACAGCGCGACCAATACCGCGCAGAATCACATTGCACTGGAACAGGCTAAAGTCACCGCTTTCAATCGCCAAATTGAAGCGATTGAAAAGCAGATTGAGTTAAACAATCTGGCTGCGCAAAAATACATTGAGATGGAACGGATCGCCACAGGGGTGAATCGAATCCAACAGCAAAACGATACTCTGCGTAAAGAACAGCAAAAATTGGCTATGCAACGAGACAGCTTACCGCCTGTCGCGCAAGGCTCAGTGGTGGGGCTCATCGATAGCCTAGCGGCAGCATTTTCAATTCCCTCTGGTCAGGCACAATTGGGGCTTGTGGTCTTTTTGTCGGTGTTGCTGGATTGCTTTGCAGCCTTCTTTGTTGGGGTTATTGGCGAAGAGCAACGTTTTCGTCATTGGTATCGCCGTTTTGGTGACAACGCAGCCGAACAGGGTGAATCCGTCACTCCGGTTGGGTATTTGCCGCATTTGCATGCTCAGCAAGATTATCCGATTGCCGCGACTAAGGAAGCTCAGCCCGAGCCATCGCCACTTTATCTCGATGTAGCTCAAGCATTGGCAAGGAGCGAGCTCTCTTGCAGTAAGAAGGCGGTTGCCAAGCACTTTAAACTCAGTACAGAAGAAGTGGATCGGCTGTTTAACGAATTGATCAGCGCGGGCGTGGTCGGTAAGAAAGCCAATAACCACTACCACTGGTTGGGCGACGCCGCAGTGGCGTAGAGACCGCTTTTCAGGGAGCATTTTGCTCCCTTTCTTTATTCCTGGGAGTTGGTTAATATCCGAAAGTTCAAAGATTTGCTTAAATGGATATTAGGAGTCGTCGATGCAAATGAAATTACCCACTCTTGCGGCATTATGTTTGGTTACTTTACTGGCGGGTTGTAGTGCTCATCAGAAGAAAGAGATTAAAGAAGGCTTTACGGAAGTGGGCCATGCCACCAAAGATGCGGCAAAGAAAACCGGCCATTTTTTCCGTGATACCGCGAAAGACATTGGTGAAAACCTCGACGAAGCCACCAGCCAATGATCCTCTAGCCGAGAGGTAGTGCAATGCGTATTGATATGACAGGGACTTGTGTTAGTCGAAGTATCTATATTGATAGGAAACCTGAAAAGGTCATCGACTATATCAGCGATTTTGGGACTTGGGCCAAGTGGTCGCCATGGTTAATTTTGGAGCCGAAAAGCGAGGTTACCTTTAGTACTTTCCAGCAGCAGCCTGGGGCTCAGTACGCATGGAAAGGTGAGCGTATTGGTGCAGGAAAAATGGAGTTAGCGCACCTGTATGATCATCAACTCGTTTTCCGCTTGAGCTATCTCAAACCGTTCAAAGGCGAGGCGGAAGTCTATTTCAATGTTTCTCCTGAGCAGCAAGGTTGCCGCGTTGAGTGGCAATTTCAGGGTAAGTTGCCTTGGTACATGTTTTTCTTCCGTCAAATGTTTGGGGCGGTGCTCGGTATGGATTACGCGCGCGGTTTGAGAATGTTAAAAAGCGCCATTGAAACTGGGCACGTGTACTCGAAGCTGAAAGATCTCGGTGAAAAAGTGGTGCCGCAAGTGCATTACATTGGCGTAAAAGGCAGCGCCACTACCGACGACGTAGGCCACTTAATGCAGCGTCATTTCGATAACTTAGAAGACTATGTAGCAGAATACCGAGTTCCGGTGTCTGGTGAGATTTTTAATCTCTATCATTCTATGTCACTGAAAACGGGTTTGTTTGAGTTCACCACCTGCATACCCGTTTCCTACCCGATTGAAGCCAAAGGCAAATTCGTGGCAGGGACTTTGCCTTCCATGCCCGTTTACGTGGTTGAACACCAAGGCGAGTACCAGTTTCTCGGTAATGCCTGGTCGTTTGCTTCGTCATTAACCAGGGCGAAAAAAATCAAAACACGCCATAAGCCGTTAGGCATAGAGAAATACCTCAATGGGAAAATGGGCGTGGAGCCAAAAGAGTTGTTAACCGAAGTGATGTTAATCAAACGGAGTGAGTCATGAATAACTTTGCTATCGAAACCATGTTGATCATCTTGCTGGTTCTGTTTGTGCTGCTGGTGGCTATGCAAGCCTGGCTTTGGTTACGTCCGTTTGCTTACGATTTACGTTTGCCCATTGCGTTGAAGCAAAGTGTTCGCTCTTTAATGACTTCGCTCGATCAAGTGAAACCGCAGGGTGTTATCGAAATGAGGTATGCCGATTTATTTGAGCAAATAAGCCTGAGAAAAACGCCAATGCCGAAGAAAATCGAATTGGTGAAATCGCTATTTGATGAGGTAAAAACGCAGCCAGTTCCTAAAGGGCGAGATCAGCACGAGCAAGAGATTATCACCGCGAGTGTGCATCAGTTTGATGCTTTGTTAAGTCAAGCGTCACTCTCTTCACGTTCTCTCTGCTATTCCAATACTGGGTATTTTATTTCAGCTTGTGGCGTGTGGTTGTGTCAAATATTGCTCGCCAAGGAAGAAGGGGCGATCGCATCCGTGGATGAAAAAAACAGGTAGCCACTCAGCGAAATGTTCAAAAAAAGCCGCTTTTGCGGCTTTTTTTGTATTCGGAGAAACAGAAATAGCGCATTTAGGATCTCAAATAACGGACAAATATCACCTTTCAGTAAACTTTTGAGTTTACCTTTTTGTAATTTGCAATAAAATAAACTCCAAAGTTTACTTTTTTCTTTTTGAAGGTGGAAAATGTCGTTGGTTGATCCTCTAATTGGAAGTCGATTTGGTCGTCAGTTTAGAAGGCGATGCCTTAGCGTACGCTACATAAGCGCTGTGGCGGCCAGTTTGCTGGTGGTGGGATGCAGTGAGCCTGTTGCTCAGCATGTGGCAGCGCCAGTGGTTCGCCCTGCATTGGTGGAGCGTGTCTCTACCGAGCAGGATAACGCGCTGAGTTTTAACGGGGTAGTGCAAGCGGCGGAAAGAGCAGAGCTGTCGTTTCGCGTTTCTGGGCGATTGACACAATTGCTTGTGAACGATGGTGATACAGTGAAAAAAGGCCAGCTACTCGCCCAATTAGATGCGCGTGATGCCAAGACGGCGTTAGCTTCAGCTCAATCAGAACTCGATAACGTGCAGGCGGAATACGCGCGCGCAAAAGCCATTTTTGAAAAAAGCCGAGCGATCACCAAAAGCGATTTGGATGCACTCGCGACACGGTTGAATTTGTCGAAAAATCGAGTGGAAGAAGCGCAACGCCAACTTGAATACACCAGTCTCTATTCTCCTTTTGCTGGGGTTGTTGGGCTGACGCAAGTCGACAACCATACCCAGGTTCAGGCGAACCAGCCGATTGTAACTTTGCACAACCTGCAGCAGTTAGAAGTGTTGGTGAACATTCCCGATACCGTGATGTTGACCAGTCAGCACAACACGCGTGCGTTTGCTGAAATCGCGGTGATTCCAGAGCATCGTTTCCCTTTGACCTTGAAGCATTATTCCACCCAGGCGGACGCGGCAACGCAAACTTACGCCGTGACGCTGGCGTTCACCGATGTGAATGGTTATCGCGTGCTTCCGGGAATGACGGTGAAAGTCGTGCCGGACACGGCTGAGCGCCAACAAACGGAAGCTCAACGCATCACGCTGCCTTTAACGGCGGTGATCTCAGATAACCAAGGTGGCCAATATGTGTGGGTGGTCAACGGAGATAATCGCGTCGCAAAACGCGAAGTCAAAGTCGGTGAGCTTCGCCAAAATCGCATCGCGATTGATGACAATCTTGCCTTGGGCGAAAACGTGGTGATTGCAGGAACAGGCTCGCTCACAGAGGGCATGGCGGTTCGCCCTTACACAGAATCGACCCAAGGAGCTCAGTAATGAACCTTGCTGGCTATACCATTGCAAAGCGTACCAGTGTTTGGGTATTGATTGCGCTGACCTTACTCGGCGGGTACATCAGCTATCTCAAACTTGGCCGATTTGAAGACCCTGAATTTGTCATCCGCCAAGCGGTGATTAACACCCCCTATTATGGTGCCACCGCACAAGAAGTGTCAGACGAAGTGACGGATCTTATCGAAGGGGAGGTTCAATCTCTGCAAGAGTTGAAAGAGGTCAAATCGGTTTCCAAACAGGGCATGTCGGAAGTGACGGTGGAGATCAAACTGGAGTTCGCTCAAAGCTCTGCCGAACTGCAGCAAGTTTGGGACAAGTTAAGACGCAAGATCAGCGATGTGCAAAGGCAGTTGCCGCCGGGGGCTGGCCCTTCCATCGTTAACGATGATTTTTCTGATGTGTATGCACTGTTCTTTGCAGTGACCGGAGAAGGCTTTAGCGACAAGCAACTGCAAGACTACGTGGATACACTTCGCCGAGATTTGGTGTTGGTGCCTGGGGTGGCCAAAACGGCGACGTTAGCGGAGCAGCAAGAGACCATTTTTGTGGAGATCTCTTCAGAGCGATTAAAACAGCTTGGTATGTCGCTGGAGAAAGTGACGCAAGTGTTGCAGAAGCAAAACCTGATTACCGTTGCTGGCAGCATTGAAACCGAGGCGATGCGGTTACCGGTGATCCCCGATAGCTCGATTCGTTCACTGCAAGACATCCGCAATCTGCAAGTTGGCCTTGGGGCCGACAACAAAGTGGTCCGTTTGGGCGATATTGCCAACGTTGTTCGTGGGTACCAAGAACCAGCGACGATGCTGATGCGTTACAACGGACAACGCGCCGTTGGTTTTGGTATTTCCAACGTGATGGGCGGCAACGTAGTTGAGATGGGGGATGCCGTTAAAACGCGATTGGCTGAGTTGGAAAACCAACGTCCACTTGGTATGGAGCTGCATGTTATTTCGATGCAGTCGGACTCGGTGAGAGCGTCGGTTGCGAACTTTATCGACAACTTGATCGCAGCGGTAGCGATTGTGTTTGTTGTGCTGCTGCTGTTTATGGGGGTGAGATCGGGCATCATCATCGGCTTTGTGCTGTTGCTGACGGTGGCGGGAACGCTGTGCATCATGCTAATCGATGACATCGCGATGCAGCGTATTTCGCTCGGCGCGTTGATCATTGCGTTAGGGATGCTGGTGGACAACGCCATTGTGGTGACCGATGGCATTTTGGTGCGCATGCAACAAGAGCCAGACTGTGACAAATTGACCATTGTCAATGAGGTCGTCGAGGCAACCAAATGGCCGCTGCTCGGTGGCACGGTGGTGGGTATTTGTGCCTTCAGTGCTATTGGTTTATCGCCATCGGACATGGGCGAGTACGCTGGTTCGCTGTTCTGGGTGATCCTCTATTCCATGCTGTTAAGCTGGGTGTTTGCTGTGACCATCACACCAATGTTGTGTCACGATTTTCTAAAAGTAAAACCGAATCAGGGAGATAACTCCGTTGGCGTTATGATGCGAAGTTATCGCGGCTTGCTTAGCTGGGTATTGCGTCATCGCCTTATTAGCGTTGTGGCCATTTTGGCGATGCTGTTGACCTCCGTGTGGGGGGCGAAGTTTATTCCTCCGGGTTTCATGCCGGACTCACAGCGTGCGCAATTTGTGGTCGACGTCTACCTACCACAAGGGTCGGATATTCGTCGCACTGAGCAAGTGGTCGCGCAGATTGAAAATGAGGTGAAAAGTAAGCAAGGGGTGACCAACATCACCAGCTTTATTGGTGGCGGTGGTTTGCGCTTTATGTTGACTTACTCACCAGAGGCACGAAACACCAGTTACGGCCAATTGTTGATTGACATTGATGACTATCAGAAAATCGCTGCGTTGCTGCCTGAACTGCAAAATGAACTGGATGCCAAATACCCAGATGCATCGATTAAAGTGTGGAAATTCATGCTGGGCCGCGGTGGTGGTAAGAAGATAGAAGCGGGCTTCCAAGGCCCAGACAGTGCCGTGTTACGTGGTTTAGCTGAACAGGCCAAAGCGCTGATGATGGCAGATGACAATTTGATTGCGGTGCAAGACGACTGGCGTCAGCAAATGCCGGTGGTGAAACCGGTCTACTCTTCAGAAAAAGCGCAACGTTATGGCCTGACCAATCAAGAGATCAACCAAGCGATCAGTCAGACGCTGTCAGGCAAAAATGTTGGGGTTTATCGTGAAGGTGATGACTTAATCCCGATTGTGCTGCGAGCGCCCAAAGAAGAGCGCCAACACGCTAGGGCGATCGAAAACACCTTGGTTTATAGCCATGCAGTTGGGCAGTCTGTGCCAGTAAGTCAACTGATTGAATCGGTGGATGTGGTTTGGCAAGACGCCATCTTACGTCGCATTGATCGGGTACCGACGATTTTGGTTCAAGCAGACCCTGCACCAGGTGTTCTCACCGCAGATGCGTTTAATCAAATACGCAGTAAAATCGAGGCCATTCCTTTGCCGGCGGGCTACGAGCTGACTTGGTATGGTGAGTACAAAGCCTCCAATGACGCCAATGAAGGTTTGGTGATATCGGCCCCTTACGGGTTTTCCGCGATGATTTTGTCGGTCATTTTCATGTTTAACGCGTTAAGACAGCCGCTGGTGATCTGGCTAACGGCACCTTTGGCGGTCATTGGTGTCACGGTTGGCCTGATTGTCTTCCAAACGCCCTTCGAATTCATGGCGATTCTCGGCTTTCTTAGCTTGATCGGCATGATGGTGAAAAACGCCATCGTTTTGGTGGATCAAGCTGATGTGGAAATTCGACAAGGCAAGTGGCCGTTCCAAGCCATCATCGATGCGGCGATGAGTCGTGCTCGACCTGTGCTTCTTGGCGCACTGACCACGATATTAGGTGTTGCACCACTGTTGGTTGATCCCTTCTTTAAAAGTATGGCGGTCACCATCATGTTTGGCCTGCTGTTTGCGACCTTGTTAACACTGGTGGTGATCCCGCTTTTCTATGCCATGTTGTTTCGCATAAAAGTGGAGCAAATTTAACGTGACGAACAAACGCTACTCGGTTGAGTAGCGTTTTTTTTAAGGCGATTTCTGCGATTTTTGCACAATTCTTTATGCAACTGACGCCACTTCACAGAACCTGTCACACAACACGCTAAACTAACCTTAACCCTTCGCCACAGGAGTCTTTTTATGGATTTCAATCAACTGGTTAGCGGTCAACACCCCGTGTGGAATGTCATTATTGCGTTGCTGCTTGGGGCGATCATTGGCACACAGCGTGGCTGGGTGATGCGAAACAGCGCTGAAGGCAGCCGTGTGGCGGGGATTCGCACCTTCTCCTTAGTCGGCTTACTGGGCGGGTTAACGGCATTGCTCGCCAGTCACACATCGCCTTTCGTACTTGGTTTTGCTTTGCTCGCCTTGGTGGCTCTGGCTTCTATTGCCTTCATTATTCAGCAAAAAAACAGCCAAGATATCAGCATTACTGGCGTTGTCAGTTTGCTGGTGACGTTTGTGATTGGCAGCTTAGCCGTAGTGGGCGAGGCTGTGTTGGCGGCATCGGCAGCGGTGATCACTGCCGTTGTATTAGATAACAAAAAGGAGCTTCATCAAGGATTGCAGCGTCTGCAAGAATATGAACTGGACGCCGCTTTACGGTTGATGATGATCTCTGTGGTGTTGCTGCCTTTGTTGCCGAACCAAACCTATGGCCCTTGGAATGCCTTGAATCCGTATGAGATTTGGTGGATGGTGGTGCTGATCGCCAGCATTTCCTTTGTGGGGTACTTTGCGATCAAAATCGGCGGCGCCAAACGTGGAGTGTTATTTACCTCCGTTTTTGCCGGACTGAGTTCGTCAACGGCACTGACACTGCAATTTTCCAATCTTTCTCGAGAACAACCAACGATTAGCCCTTTGCTTGCCAGTGGCATACTGCTCAGCTGTGGCACCATGTTTCCACGTTTACTGGTGGTGCTTTCGGTGCTAAACCCGGCCTTGGTGACACAGTTGTGGCCGATCGTACTATTGATGATGGCAGCCTTGTATCTTCCTGCTTGGTGGATCTGGCGCTATAGCGATGTGGAGTTTAACGAGCAAGCAGGCAAACAAACTAACCCTCTTGCTCTTCAATCGGCGTTGTTCTTTGGTGTGATTTTGGCGGTGATTATGCTGCTTTCTCACGCGTTATCTGAGTGGTTTGGTAGCGCTGGTACACTCATCCTTGCTGCGCTCTCGGGCATTACCGATGTGGATGCCATCTCGCTTGCTTTGGGGCGACAAAGCACGCAGGGCTTAAGTGTTAGCACCGCGGCGTTGGGGGTGTTTATCGCCGCTTCCGTCAATACGTTGGTCAAAATGAGCATGGTGGTAGCGATTGGTGATCGCAAGTTGTGGAAACGCGTGGCGCCGGTGATGCTCGCCAGCGTCGCGATTGGCGGCGTGACATTTTGGATCCTCTAGTCAAACAGAGGCCCAGCATTCACTGGGCCTAGGACATTATGGAAGGTCGACAATATGACTCTGCTAGTTTTGGTGAACAAAAGGACCCGCTGTGGCGCTAGAGGCCACATTGCCAGCAGAATCATAGACTTTCGAGGTGACGTAATACTCATAAGTCATCCCTTTAGAACCGTTGAAATTATACGAGTGTGACGTCACTTGCTCGTTTTTTACATACGTGCCGCAGCAAGAAAAGGTCACTTCCGTCGATGAGGCGACATCCGTATCCCAGCTGATTTGGAATTTCACCCCTTTGATGGTGCGACTACTTACATTGGATATCGCGATATCACCGCCAGTACCACCTGAACCACCACCGCTACCACTACAGAGCGTTTCGGTCACGCCCACTTCATCCCAAGCGTCAAGGACGTTGGCGGAGTAGGTACCAGCAACGGCATCTGTGGCGGCGCGCGCTAAACAGAAATCCGCATTGGGTGGCAGGGAAGTAAAGCCGTTATAAACGATTTGCGTTGCGGCATCCAAACCGATACCCGCCACATCGCTACCTGAGGCAAACTGTCCATCAGCATTTTGTCCGCCATTGACTAATAAGTAGTACCAGTGGTTGATGATGCCACTGTTGATGTGCACACCACCATTGTCGCCAGTGCCTGTGTATCGTTCATTGTAGTGAGAGGGATCGCCATCTTCTCCTGGATCAGCCATATTGCGGATGCCGTTTGAGTTTGGTGTGATGTCTTCGCCGATGGTCCAGTTGCCACTGCCATAGTAAAACTCAATGTTGGTGCCCATGATGTCGGAAAATGCTTCATTGAGTGCGCCAGATTCATTTTGGTAAATCAGATCGCTGGTTGCGTCGGTCAAGCCGTGCGAAAGTTCGTGTCCCACCACATCTAAATCGCCGGATAAATTAATGAAGGAGATGCCATCCCCATCTCCGTAAGCCATTTGATAGCCATTCCAATAGGCGTTGTTATAGTTGCGTTTAACATGGGCGGTTGACACCATCCCCTGCGAATAGTGACTCAACCAGTTGAATTGCAGCACGTTCAAAAAGTAACTGTCAGTCACATTGGCAAAGAAATGCGCATCGACCATCGCCGCTTGGCCAGGGGAAGTGCGGCCAGGTTCCACCCATTGATCGTCACTATCTGTGGCTAGATCTCCGGGTAGTCGACTGCGGCCACCGGCATCATAGGTAGAAAGGCGACCATTTGCAGAGACCATTTCGAAATTGCCGCGATTAAATGTGGTCAGCCCGGACAGATCTTTGCTATCCCCATGAACACCGGTTCCACTGCCGGTTGTTAATCCATCATAAGCATTGAGCACTTCGCCCGTTTCGGCATCAATCCAATAGTGCCAACGGCTGTCAGCACGTTGATTTTCTACGATATAAAAGAACAGCCCATTGGATGGGTTAATAAACAGGTTAGTCGTCCACCGTCCATGGCCACCAATTTTCATCATCACGATGCCTTTGGCCGCTTCGGCTTTCAGTTTGACGGAATTACTTGAGAGTAAATGGTCATAGCGACGACCAATCACCGTGACGACATCGCCACTGGCCGCCGTGATGAGGCTGATTTCTCCGCCAAATACAATGGCATTTTGAAAGTGCTGCTGAAAGCGCTGTGTTTCCATTCCGGAATGACCAAGCGCAAAGCGTTTCACCAAGGTGGCGTTGTCTGGAAGGACAAAGTTTTTCGCTTGAAGACCTTTCAAGCTAGGACTTGGATGAGCGTTGGGACCATTTGCTGCCATGCTTGAAGGAGCGGCTGCGAGCAGGCAAGTTGCGATGATGGTGGTTTTGAAAGTCATGAACGCCTCCAAAGTGAAGTCCATTTTGTTCTCATCATAGGATTGCAATACTGCTCATTTCACGACCGTGTGAGAACTCGCTATTTATGAGTTTGTCACTAAAGGTAAGTGTAGGTAGGAAAAGGGCTGCCATCAAACCACATCACGAAATTGATAATAATTTATTCGAATAATGAAATGGATATATTGTTAAATGTGTTATTTATGAGACGAGTAGGAGAGAGTGATTGATGTGATCAATAAATGAATTATAATCTCAGCAAATTTTTCTAAGATGTCCCATAAATCTGTTTGCTCTGCTTGTGGTTTTGTCACTGGATTGCGTGCTGTCGTAGAGTATAAACAAGGAAGTCATTTTTAGACGTCTTAATCAACCGAAATAACAAGTTGGCTTGTATTGTGTATTTGGACTGATTGAGGTTTCACGTTTTGTTTTCTATATCAAACTCTTTTATTTCCTCTTTGAAGCGAAACGCTTTGGGGGGATTACTTCTTGCTGCGATGAGCTTTCCATTGGTAGCCGCCCCTGATACAACGGTATTAACACCCGATCAAGATTGGATGCCAACCACGGATTTGAGCTTGCCACGACAAATGAAAATAGGTGCGCTCGAAAACGGCATTCGTTATGTTGTTATGCCATCACGCTATAGCCAAAAGACGGTGTCACTTCGCTTCGAATTGCAAACGGCATCCAATCAGACTTGGCTTGTGGCCAACGAAGCAGACCTGAACTCGCGTTCTCTCAAAGAGGCCCTTGTTGAACTGCGTGGCAAAGTATTGGTGAACGACAAAGTTCCCGCCGCTCCTCAAAGTAAGCTGACGGTGATTTTGGTGGGGGATGTTCAGGTTCGTGATGCGATCGATCAAATTGACATCGTTTTTGGTGGCGCCAAGATCGGCAACTCGATTCCAGGTCGTTTGTTTGCTGAAAAGCCAACTTCAAGTCTTGAGCAACCAATGGATACTGAGACGTCAGCTCAGCCAGTGGCCGCCAACATCTATTTGAAAACGCGCCTGACTGATGACCAAGAAGACAGCAAAATGCGTCGTAAAGAGCTGACAGCAAGTCAGTTAGCTGATGATGTTTTGATGGCGCGATTGGAAAAACAACTGTTAGAAGCCAACATCGGTCTCGTGGCGGTTGAGATGGAAGAGAGTTGGTCTCGACAGCAATTGGTCAGCACGATTACAGTGGCCCTAAGCAACGAGGAAGAGCTAGACAGTGCAAAAATCATCGTTGCCAAGGTGCTGGAAGGGGCAAAAAATGGCAATGTGACGGCGGATGAGTTTGCGACACAAGTTCAATTGAGACACGACTTGTTTAAGCGTCATCTTAAGGTTTCATCTTCGCAACAAGCCGATGGTATTGCACAAGCAATCCGCTTTAATCGCGTTTATGTGCAGCCATCTGATGAGTTGAGATTATTCGAGTTCCATATCGCACATATGACTGAGAGCGACGTCAGTGAGGCGATGATCGTCAACTGGTCAAAAGGCACTGAAATGCTTAGTCACGTGACCGGTCAATAATTCTCCAGACTTTGATAAAGCCAACTTGTTGTTCGAGTTGGCTTTTTTATATTTCCTATCCCTCTGTGGTATGACTCTTGCTTCAATACACTTGTGAGCGTTATCTGCCATTAAAAACGGCGCCTTGCCTTGATAAATTCTCAAATTGAGAATGGTTTTAGGAAAGAAAAGGCGCATTGATAGGCAGAAGCGATACAGGGAGGCAATGACGATGCAAAATCATGACGATCAAAAGCGAAAGTATTACCGCTTAAAATATCCTGTGAAGGCACTACCACGTGTCCGTATCAACGGTGATGTGTACCACGTGAATGAAGTTTCCGAAGGGGGCTTACGGGTTACACTCTCTAGCATCCACCAATTTCATCAGGGTCTGATGATTCGGGGAACGTTGCAGCTGCTCAACTGTGTGTTGGCTATCGAAGGGCGTATTTTGCGTTTCGATCAAGATGAAGTGGTGTTAAAGCTCTCTAAAGGCCCGAGTTTCAAGCATATGGCAGCAGAGCAACGTTATCTCTTGCAGCATTTTCCAACTCATATTCATATGCTGCGCCGAGCGGCGGCGAATCAAGTCGCGTGATCTGATTTTCCTAAGTACATTTCCCAACGACATTGCTCAAGGTCACTGAAACGAACGCGAAGCGGACTAGGACGCTTCGCTTGGTCGTTCACTTTAATAGTAATAGGGTAATTTGGCTTGAGTCTGATCCGTTAATCTGCCAACCATGTGATTGCCGAGTCATAATCACCAAACGATTTCATCTCGCCAGAAATAAACCAGCTGCCTACTTTGGCTGCGAGTTCTTGCCAATTTTTGTCACCATAAACAGCAACTTTATTGACGCTGAAGCCGATTTTTAGACCCAGTTGGAAGTCATCCCAGGCAGCTCTAGGCTCCCAGCCTGAAAACTCGCTAATGTCTGCGAGCATATTCATCTGTTGTCGATTGATGCCCGCAAGGGCTGCTTCCAGTACCGGAGCGATCGCTTGGTAATCTTGATGGGTGAGTGTGCCCGTTGCTTTAAAAACCAATATGGTTTGTGAGCCAATACGCTCAATGCCAAACGTGATGCCGTGACGTTGATTATTCACCTTGTGTCTCCTCACTTTATGGTTTGTTTGTAAGAGCTTAGAGGAGATTCGAACTCTAAAGTGGGAGCCGATTCAGAGTTTCGTTATCTCTGTTGGCGTGAATACTATCGCGATGTTGGCGTGTTTTGAAAATTTCACTCAATTGTCATAAAAATTTAATTTTGTTATGCGTTGTGTTCCGGGCGGGAAATAATAATACTGTCAATACAAACTGAAAAAACAATAATATGAGGAGAGTGGATATGCAGCATCAAGAAATGATTCAACCAACCCATCTTGGCGTAATTGGCCGAACTTGCATTTTATCTCTCGGTATTGTTGCAAGTTTCCTATTTCTAATTTGAATGCGCAAAGTTGCTGTGAACAGAATGAGCAAGGGCTCCGTGGGAGCCCTTGTTCATTTTCGGTTAGATAATCGCAAACAGCAACGCAGAAACGGCCAGTAACCCTGTCAGCAAAACAAACACAGTCGTGGCTTTACCACGATAGATTCTTAATGAATCAACTTGGTAAATGGCGTAAACCGGCATGATAAACAGGATCATAGCGATGACTGGGCCAGATAAGGTTTCCATCATGCCGAGAATGCTCGGGTTGATCACTGCAGCAATCCAAATTGAGATAAACAAGCTGACGATGGTCATTTTATCGGCGCGTTGAATTGGCATTGACGTGTGCTTGGTTAGCAATCCGTTTAGGCTTTCTCGTGCTCCTAAAAAATGGCCAAGGAATGACGACGTAATGGCGATAAATGCAACCAGAGGGCCAAAAGTCGCAATAAATGGGTTCTCTGTTGCATTGGCTAAATAGGAAAGTACCGACACATTTTGTGCTTTTGCTTGCGCCAATTGCTCTGGGCTTAAAGAGAGTACGCAGGAGAAAACAAACAGCAGCACAAAAGCAATCAACATGATGCTGGTACGCTGAAGAATCTGTTCTGATTTACCATTCGCCTGCTCACCGTAATGGCGTTTTTGCACGCCAACGAAGCTGGAAATGGCAGCGGCATGGCTAAACGAGAAGATCACCACAGGCACGGCTAACCAGACGGTTTGTAGAAAATCGCCGGCAGAAGGTAGTGCCAAGGAAGGCAGTTGCCAACTCGGGATGAGATAAAGCGACAAAAACGCCAGTATGGTGGCGAGTGGGTAAACCATGGCTGCAAACGCACGCAGCATGAGCTTCTCACCGCCGAGCATGATGGCAATTAGGCTGAAAACCAATACACCAGACAGCAGCACTCGAGGCAATGATTCCATTCCCGCTTGATTGACCATAAAGCTGTCAACCGTGTTGGTGATGCCCACGCCATAAATGAGCAGAATGGGGAATATCGACAAGAAATAGAGCAAGGAAATCAGACGACCTGCTTTCGCTCCAAAGTGCTCCTCGACAACATCGGTAAAGTCCGCATCGGCTTGTTTTGACGAGAGCACAAACCGTGCAAGTGCACGATGGCCCCAAAATGTCATGGGAAACGCCAAAAGCGCTAAGAGCACCAAGGGCCAAAATCCGCCGATTCCTAGGTTGATAGGCAGAAAGAGAATGCCAGCCCCCACGGCGGTGCCGAATAAACTCAATACCCAATGAGTGTCGTGTTTTGTCCAAGTTTTAGTAGGCAGCGTGTCACTAAAATTTAACGTTTCTCGAGATTCTTTCACTTAATACTCGCATGTATAAGAATTATAATTTTGCAAATGTTATCGACTTTAGAGATATATATCACATCGATGTTGTAGCGATATGTGCTGCGATTTGTCACATTATGTAAATTATCTCGCCGTCACTTTTTCATCAAATTGGTTATGTGAGCTGATTTGGCTTTTATCTGTGGTTTATTATTCTGAATTTTTGTTATTTTCTGGATGTAGGTGTTGTGTTCGAAGTGGTGAAAAACACATCATTTTTGATGAAAAGTGGCCTGTTTATTATGCCTCTTCTTGCTTAAGGTGTGACGATGGAGATTCCGTTACACTGCCATTTTTACGCTAGCGGATGAATGCATCAAAAGGATTTGAGGATGGAATTTAAGCATCGGTTTATCGATGGAAGCCGATATCAACGGATTTTTGTGATTGGTGATATCCACGGCAAATTGGCCTTGTTACAGGACACACTCAAACGAGTGGATTTTCACGGTGAACGCGATCTGCTGATCTCCGTCGGTGATCTGATTGATCGCGGCCCCGACTCGGTTGGCGTTTTGGATTACTATCAAACGCAAGATTGGTTTGAAGCGGTGATGGGAAACCATGAATGGATGATGCTCAACGCGTTGGATGCACAAAACAAACTGGAGCGTTCAGAGAAGGAAGCGTACTTCATTAAAATATGGCATCGAAATGGCAGTGAATGGTCGCAAAATCTAACCGGTGCAGAAAAACAGAGGCTGCGGGATGCGGTAGCCCAATTGCCGAGCGTGATTACGGTGGATTTGGAAGATGGCCGCCGCTTTGGCATTTCACATGCTCAGCCTCACTCGCTAGATTGGAACGAAATGATCGATTGGCAAGGAGATATGTGGGACAACCCTCGCTGGATTTGGGGAAGAACGCGTATTGTGGAAGAAGAGCCACAAGCGATTGCCAATGTTGATTTAACACTACACGGCCACACTCGCAGCGACGGGGTGAAAAGAGTGGCCAACAGTCTCTTTATTGATACGGCCTCCAACGACGACTATCAGGGTGCATTTAGCCTTTATGAACTGCGTACGGGCGAGGTTTTTGTTGGGGTAAAACAGAGCGCACTCGTTTAACGGTTATCAGTGATTGAGAACCGAACACGATACAGGTACATTAGTGCGAGCGAACTATTTTTCCGTTGTATTGAGTGGTAAAGGAAGAGACCAAGATGCCAGAAACATCTGTATTGTTAGCGGTTTTTTTGATTTTTCTTGGCTCGTTTGTGCAAACAGCAATTGGCTTTGGTTTAGCCATTGTTTCGGCACCCTTGCTGATTATGGTTGCTCCAGAATATGTACCAGCGCCTATCTGTCTAGTGGCACTGTTTATCTCCATTCTCAATGCGTTCAAGCACAAAAGCAGTGTTGAGATTGGCGGCCTAAAAATGGCGTTGATCGGTCGAGTGCCAGGCTCGATTGCAGGCGGGGCTTTATTGGTATTGGTCAGCACCAATGTATTGGCCTTGTGGATCGGCATACTGGTATTGTTTGCTGTGGCGGTAAGTTTGCTGCCATTTCGCATCGAACCCACTCCCATGCGTATGACGATAGCGGGTTTCTTTTCTGGCCTATTTGGTACAAGTTCAGGTATCGGTGGGCCGCCAATGGCATTGTTGCTTCAGCACCAAGAAGCGAATCAGTTACGCGGTAATCTTTCAGCGTTTTTTGTTTTTAGCTCGTTGATATCACTTCTCATCCAGATCCCAGCTGGTTTCTTCACCCTGTATCACCTAAAAATCACGTTACCTTTAATTCCGGCAGCTTGGCTGGGTTACAAGTTGGCCCTATTAACGACAGCAAGCTTACCAAAAGAGCAGATCCGTATCGGTGCTTTAACCCTTTGTGGTTTAAGTGGCATTGGCGCGGTTTGGCAAAGTTTTTAATGACTTAGGTTCATTTCATAAAATAAACAAATAGTTTCATATAAAATTAGTTTTATATTTTCCAATACCCTAGCTATGTTTATAGAGTTGGCTGGGCGTGCTTTTGGTTCCAAATCGGCATTTGTCGAATATAAATTAGAAAACCAAGTGCTCCCAAAATAAACAGATCTTGGCTATCGGGTAGATAGGGGGAGCTATGAATCTAGGCTTTAAATCGCGTATTTATTCCAGCGTGGCGTTGTTGGTTGCCTTATCTTTAGGCATCTTGGGGACGCTAAATATCATTTCTTTAAAAGAAAAGATGGTCTCATCTTTGATTTCTGAAACTCAGAATAAACTCAATTATCACGTTGATGAACTGCAACATGCGGTGACGACACAGCTTAAAGCGGTTGAGTTAGGGGCGCGTCATTTTAATGCACAGCTCAGCGACGAGCAGAATGTTAATCTTGTGCGCCTTCTGGCTGAGAGTGCTGGTATTTCGAACATCATCATGGCCTATGAAGATGGCCGATCGTACATGTCTCTCCACAAGTCCGGCATTAGTACCTCGGAGCAAAACTTCAACCAAAGAGAGTGGTATCAAAATGCCAAAAGCGGCAACAGTGCCAAACTCACCGATATTTATGTTGATAAAATTACCGGTGAGAAAGTGGTCAGTGCAACGATGCCGGTTTATTACCAAGGTCAGTTCCAAGGGGTTTTACTCGGCGATATTTTGTTGTCGGACATCATTAAAATGGTGAGTGATATGCGCTTTGCTGGTGGAGCGGCAACATTAACCGATAAAAATGCGGTGTTTTTTGCCAGTGACGATCCCAATGATATTGGGAAGACTCCTTCACAAGTGAGCCCCGTTTTTGGTGATATGGAACGTGCTTTTTTTAATCAGCAGCAAGGCCATTTGCAGTTTCCTTATCTTGGTATTGAGTTTGATGGCTATTTCCAGCGGGTCAATTTAACTCAAGATCAATACTGGACCTTGATGGTGTTTGTCGATCAGGACACCGCGTTGGCGGGGGTACGAGAAGCGCAAAATGAAGCGATCGTGACAGGGGTGATCTTACTTCTGGTCAGTGCGGTGGTGATGGTGTTAACACTGGAGCATGCTTATAAACCATTGCTCAAATTGAAAAAAGCCGTACTAGGATTATCAAAAGGTTCTGGCGATTTAACCGCGAGACTGACGGTTGAAGGGGGAGATGACCTTGCGCAGATCAGTGAAGGGTTCAACCGCTTTGTGCAGAGCTTACAGGGCATGATGTTGCAAGTGTCTGAAGCAAGCCAAAATATTTCCTCTAACATTGTGCAGCTCAATCAAACGGCGGTGGAAAACGAAAAAGTGTTGATCACCCACTCAGCAGAAACCGATCAGGTGGTAACGGCAATTACCGAGATGAGTGAAAGTGCGCGCTCAGTGGCGGAAAACGTCACTCAGTCGAATAGAATTACCGAAGGTGCGAGTAAAGAAGCCAAGCAATCTCTAGAGATTGTTAACAACGCGGTGACTACCGTCAGTGCCTTGGTGAACGATGTGGAGGAGATGTCCAATCGCATTGTCAGCATGAACCAAGACGCCAACAAAATCAGTGAAGTGTTGAACGTGATTGGTGAGATTTCTGAGCAAACCAATTTGCTGGCATTGAACGCCGCGATTGAAGCGGCACGCGCTGGTGAACAGGGCCGCGGATTTGCCGTTGTCGCCGATGAGGTACGTGCTTTGGCTGCGAGAACGCAGAACAGTACGACAGAAATTTCAGAAATGTTGTCAAAACTGCTCGATGGTACCTCTAGCGTGGTTGCATCAATGGAACGCACTAAACAGCAATGCCAATCAACCGCCAGCAAGACGTCGGAAGTCTCCAACAGTCTCAACTTAATGAGCGGTTCTGTACGAGATATTGATGATGTCAGTACGCAAATTGCCGCAGCGACGGAAGAGCAAAGCACCGTGGCGGCTGAGCTAAGTCGCAATATGCTGGCCATTCGAGATATTGTCACCAATCTGGTGGCAAGTGGCCGTCAAACGGTTGCTGCGACGGAGTCTCTGGCCGATTCCAACCACGAACTCGATAAACTCGTGTCCAATTTCAAACTGCAATAACGGTTGTTACTTTGTAGCGGGCACAATAGGCCCGCTATCGTTTCTTTGTTAGGAGCGAGTTTATGACGAAATTAATGGTTCATGCTTGGCTAGAGAAACAAAATAACCAGATATCGCAGCATTTTGCCTATTGTCACCAAAAACTGGTCAAACAGTTCTTTTCCCGCGATCCCAATTTGTGGCCGATCTACAAAATTAAGCAAGTGGCTGAGTTGGTTGGGCATAAACGTAATCTCACCATGCCAACCAATCCAATTTTGTCCAAAAGGCTGGCTGCAGACAGTTACATTCCACACGCTTCCAGCCAAGTAATTAAGCCGTTCGAGCCGTTAGCACTTTTTGCGGCTGGACACAGTAAAAACTGGGATGATCCAAGCGCAGTGGAAAACGTCATTTCAACACCGAGCGATCCTGCCATTCATGGTGCGCTGTTGGCCACCATCGCAAATCCCAATTTGGTTTACAGCGAGTACGCTGGGCGAGCCACCGAACTAGAAAGTGTCGTGGTGCGGCAAATCGCAAACCTAGTAGGATACGATGACCAAAAAGCCACGGGGCTTTTCACGCAAGGCGGGACGTTTTGCAACCTCTACGGTTATTTACTTGGGTTACGCAAGTGTTTCCCTGATTCAGCCACAACGGGTATTGGGGATAAGAAACTGGCGTTTATCAATTCCCAAGCGGGGCACTACTCCAACGTCACCAATCTTTCACTACTTGGTGTGGATATGAGCAAACAACTGCTTCGCACCAAGGTCAATGAAAACAACCAAATTGACCTCAATGATCTGGCAAAGCAATTTGAGTATTGCATTCGCCATGAAATCACCGTCCCGACGATTTTGTTGACCTTTGGCACCACCGATACTTTTGCGATAGACGACGTGGCTGCCGTTTACTTGTTGCGAGAGCGCTTATGTCGCCAGTATGGTTTGAACTACCGACCACACATTCATGTTGACGCTGCCGCCGGTTGGACACTGCTCTTTTTTAAAGAATATGCTTTTGAGCGGAATGAATTGGCGATCAATACCGCAACCTTAGAAGGATTAGAGGTCACCAATGCCTTAGTCAAGGGCTTGCGCTACGCCGATTCCATCACCATTGATTTTCAGAAATGGGGCTATGTACCTTACACCTCCAGTTTGATTTTGGTGAAAGATCGTCAAGATATGCAGGCGTTAAAACACGATGCAGACTATTTCTCCTATTTTGAAGCGCAACAACGTAATCAAACGCATCTTCAATCCACCATCGAATGTTCTCGCAGTGCGGTGGGGGTATTTTCCGCTTATTCTGCGTTAGAGAGCATTGGCATTGAAGGGTATCAAATGCTGATCGCACACGGCTTGCAGAATGCCAATTATCTGCGCTGTTTACTCTCTAAATTACGCAATTGCAAAGTGGTCTCTGGCAGTAATCAAGGCCCTTGTGTCACTTTTCGTCTCTATCCGCCAGAGATGGAAGAGAGTGCGCAAGCACTGTTTTACCGAGAGCGACGGCTTATCAGGCAAAAGGCGTATATGGAAAGTATCGTTAGCAGCGCGACCTACCATCGCAATAACTTCTTAGCGAGAAAAGGTCGTTATTTGAAAACCAATTGGGTCGATTCGATTGCCAGAACCGATTACAACGAAGCAGGGCATTGCCTTTTTCTACCCGGCGAAAAAGCGGTGTTCCTTAACCCCAACACACAGCGGCGAAGCATTGAGCTGTTTGTGGCCAATTTGAATGCCACTTAGGGCGGAAAAGAACAGATTAACGCGAGATAAAAAAAGCGATGCCAATTGGCATCGCTTTGGTCGTTATGCATGTGATAAATCACATATAGGGGATAGGTTTACAGTTTGTCCCACGCCATTTGCCAGTGTGAGCCTGTACCCGGCTGGTATTGAGTTGCGGTTGGTGTCCATTGAACACAATAACCTGAGTATGGGAATGGCTTACATTGGTAAATGGCACCGTCACTAGCGAGCACTTTGGTGCCCGCCGTGTACGAGCTCAAGCCATCTGGGAAGACAAAATCGTAATCGTTACTTGGCGGTGGTGTTTGCGTTTCCGTCAGCATGAAGTCAGACGTTTGCTGTTTTTGCAGTGTACCGTCTTTATCTAGGACTTTCGTCACCAGCATATGGTGACCTGCTTCGGATTTACTCAATGTCATGGTGACCGCTTTGTTCTCACCATCAGTCATTGCAACCGTTTCAAAAGCAAGCGGCTCTTTGTGGTGGTTATAGATGGTCAGTTCCGTCGTAATATCGCCAGTTGCTTGTAAGCCTAAATCAAGCGTTACAGGCGCATCGCCAATTTGATACTCAGAGGCCAAACCCGATAGGGTGACGTCGTACTCAGGTGCAGGGGTTTCAATTTTATAGCCGATCTCGACACGCTGCAGGTTGCTGCCAGACTTAAGGAAAATTGGGTTAGTACCATAAACCGGAACGAATTGATTTTGTTCGTTGAGCTGACCTGCTGCGATCTCGCTTTGGGTTTGGTTAATTTTCACCGCGAGAGCGTGTGACCAATTGTTTGCTACTGTCAACGCGTCGCTGTCGATCGCCAGTTCTGTCGTGTAGGCCGGATTCTCACCCGCGAGATCAAATACGCGTGTAAAGACGGTGTCACCAACATTGAGATTCATGGTTGGAATGATCTGGCCACCTTGTTGCCAATCTGGCAGAGCAGGGCCATCGCCATCGAATTTGACATCAATAACATTGTAAAAAGAGGCAGCGGTGTCACCCACATCCCAAACCGCCAAAATCACTTGGTAACCTTCGCGTTCAGGTACATTACATGTGTGGCTAACGCGTTTCGGCGGTTGAACCATGCCACCGTCCACGACGCAGAAAGGGGTGAGATCGAATGAGGCGCGAGCAAGTGGTTGGTTTGGATTCCAATCTGGTTTGGTGATGTAATATTTCCAATCTTTGGTCACGTGATTGGCGGTAAAGGTCCACTCAAAGTTTTGCGCGCCAGCTTGAATCGGGCGTTTTACCCAACGGTCTGCGGTTTGCTCATCAAGTGCGTTGGCTAACGCGCTCTCGGCGCTGGCAATTTTACCATCGCGCGGACCAGACGCAGGGAAGCCATCTGGCCCTTCAACGCTTTGCGGTTCATATTGAATCGCGCCACAGTTGGTGTTTTTCTCCCCAGTTGACGCAGCGAACTTACACAGTGTCACACGAGCTTCAGCGACACCATTTTCCACTGCAGAAACATAACCATGGCTCATTGCGGTTCCGCTTACGACGGATAGAGCAATGGCCAGTAAGGTTTTTTGCGGTTGTTTTTTCATAACATACTCTTTTTGATTGCTGACTTTATTTGGCTATATTGCCAATGTTCAACCACAGCATACGCATGTTATTCCCAAGGCGATGAATGGCTCGTAAAGAGCGCACTGACGTGCTTGGTGAGAACACTCTCTAGTGAGAGCGGCGGCCCCGCTATCTTGGGTATGGTAAAAAATACCGACAGACCGGAAGCTTTGCGTCCCATCTTTTCAGAAGGTTTGCCTATGTGTGATGTCAGGCATAATTTAGGATGAGAATAACGAAGAGGCGAATTAATTGATTGGATTTGGAATTAATTTCTCGAAAAAGAGTGATGAAATAAACAGATGATTTAGAAGCGTTATTTATAGGTGTGGATATATTAATTAAACCAATCAAACGCTGTGTTTAATATAAGCGATCTATGTAAGGGGAGATATTTTGTGATTCTATGTATTTGCAAAATATCATAGCGAAAAATGGAGTGTAGAGTTAGAATTGCCACGTCTTTACTATGTCATCGAGCACTTATGAAAACCACCAGCTATGGCAATATCATGGCGGCCATCTCCTTTCTTATTTGGGGCCTGACACCAATCTATTACCGTTTGATGCCGTCTGCTCAAATGGATGAGCTGTTGGCTATGCGCATCATTGCTTCTGTTCCAGTTGGCTTGGTGCTCGTGTACTTCATTACAGGCAAGTTCCCTGAATTTCGTCGAGTTTGGCACGATAAGCGATCGCTACTTTATACCTTGATCGCCGCGTTGCTGATGTGCATCTCATGGTCCACCTTCACTTGGGCGCTGACCAATGATCGCGTGATTGATGCTAGTCTAGGTTTTTTCATTAGCCCGTTAATGATGGTGGCACTTGGCGTGTTGGTGCTCAAAGAAACGCTCTCACCGGGAAAAAAACTGGCGATCTTTTTTGCCGCTTTAGGGCTGGGGTATCAAATTGTCCATTACGGTGAAATTCCGTACGTTGCATTAACTATGGGGGTGTTTTTTACCCTCTACGGTTTTTGTAAAAAGAAAATAGCCTACGATTGGAGCACGACATTATTTTTTGAAGCATTACTACTTGTTCCTGTGGCCACTATTTATATGGCGATGAAATACGCGCAAGGCGACGCGGTTTCCCTTTCCTCCGATCTTTCAACGCTATTATTATATTTGGGTAGCGGACCGGTCACCATCGCGCCCCTTATTTTTTATTCCATTGCTATTCGTTATACCAATATGACGAACATTGGCCTGATGCAATATATTGAGCCAACGTTACAGTTTCTCCTTGCCGTGTTTATTTTTGCTGAGTATTTCGACCAAGTGAAAATGGTGAGCTTTGGCTTGATTTGGTTTGGTTTGCTGTTGACGATTGCAGAAACATTGACAAACAGAGTCAAACGCCGCTCTGTTCGTTTAACGTGATTTGATAACGGATAACGGATAGTAGATGATGATCGATTGAGGCTACTCGGAAATGTGTGGATGCCGAAGGAGTTGAAAACGCGGTAACTGCTCACGTAAGCCCTCAAATGTGGCGCGCGCACTTTCCTTGGCCAGCTTGTTCACTAACCAATCGGGTAGAGCACCGCCAGGATTAGCGAACGCGGTGTATTCAATGTGAGTGGTGTCGTTGGTGAGCTTATTCAGTACCCAGCTCGCTTTGACTTGCGTGATGCGAATGTAGCCAGGATCCCGAGGGAAAGCCGTCTCAGGTGCATCGCTGATCTGCAAGGTGAATCCAGCTTCATCTAGGCTGTACTTTGAATAAGTCAGCATATCGCGATTTTGTGCAGGCCAAGGTGCCGCAAATTGGGTGTAAACGATGTTTTCTCGCGGTGATAGCTGTTGCACAACGTGGCTGTGAGCAACATTATCAATCCAGTTAGGTACGTTGTCAGTGTCTTCGAGTAATTTCAAAAATGCGGCATAGCTGGTGGGGAAAAACATTTGAGCACGAATCTCCACCAAGCCATCTGTGTGCTCACGATAATGGATGGTGATACCATTGTCGCTGGAATCAAAAATCCAACCTTGCTGTGGCGATGCCAAAGTCGCAGGGTTGAATAAAAATAAACAAAGGCTTAGCAGTAGAATTATCCGTTTCATATCAGCTCTTTCCGTGTTTTAGGTTATTCATTCAAACACATATACAACGTTATGAAAATGCGCATTGCATCAGTTCACTGATTTAAGTGTATGACGAATGCATTCTAATGCCCCTTTTGGCTGATCAAATAGAAGAGGTAGTGATGACAGCACCAACCAAAATGACTTTTTTCTCACGTTTTGAAGCAGACATTCTTGCAGGCAAGAAAACCATCACAATTCGCGACGAGTCAGAAAAGGACTATCAACCAGGAACCACAGTTGAAGTCTCGACACTAGAGGAAGGGCGTGTTTTCTGCCAACTGAAAATCTTAAGCGTGGAACCTATTGCATTCTCGGCGTTGAATCAGTTTCATGCAGAACAAGAAAACATGACGCTGGAAACGTTGAAAGAAGTCATTCAAGAAATTTACCCTGGGATAGAGCAGTTGTACGTCATCCAATATCAGCGAGTATAGCTTGTTGAACTTTGCGGCAATTGCATAATGCAAATTCATTTTTGCAATTTGCATTATATTGGCTTGGTTTATCGACGAATATGAACCTTGTTTATCTGCATTTTGGTTAAAAATGTAGCAAATAATAGGATTGGTGTACGTTTTTAAAGTTGGCACGCTTTCTGCTTTAATAAGATTGACCCTTTTTAAGCCGAGGGTCACCTAGCCAACTGACGTTGTTAGTGAACCTGATTGTTCACAAGTATATACAGCCAATCACCTCTTATTGTGATTGGCTTTTTTTTATTCTCAATGTCACCCAAATGGTTTGGTGCACAGTTTGGCGCAAACATTAGCTTGTTTGTGATGAGGTATTTCATGAAACGTTGCTGTTTAACAACGCTTGCTGCCGGTGCATTATGTGCTGCGCCTGTTTATGCTCAAGGTTCTAAAGGGTGGGAGACGTTTAGTGACGTCGGAGCGTACGGCTTGGTCGTCACCGCAGCGGCAGTGCCACTCTATAAAGAAGACTGGCAAGGCTTTTGGCAAGCGGGGTTGAGTATTGGCACCGCATCTGCCGTCGGTCTATTGGGAAAAGTGACCATTGAAGAAGAAAGACCGGATAAATCAGGTTTTGATAGTTTTCCCTCCAATCATACCGCCAATGCGTTTGCTTCCGCGACGACGCTGCAAATTCGCTACGGTTGGCAGGCGGGTTTACCTGCTTACACGATTGCAACTTTGGTTGGCGTGGGGAGAGTGGAGGCTAAGAGGCACTACTGGCGTGATGTGATCGCAGGTGCTGCTTTAGGCACGCTGTCAGCGTGGATCTTTACTGACGCCTACGATGAAAATATCCAAGTTCTGCCATGGGTGAGCCATGATGGTGCAGGTATCCATGTTGCTTATCAGTTCTAAATGAGGGTTTATCTCCAAGAGCTGAATCTGGCATCTTGAAGTCACTTGGGCATCTCAATAACACATTGATAAAAAAGGGCGATTGGTGCCACCAATCGCCCTTTTTTGTGATTTATGCGTGAATCAATCTCACCACAAGTGCGCCTGCCGCGCGCATGGATTCAATATTGTGACTGAGTACGATACCGGCTTTCGGTGCGTGGTAACGCCAAACTTCATCACCGAAGCTGTCATATTGAATCGCCAGCAGCTCTCCTTGTTCGACCGATTGCATCATGGTCACTTGTGGTAGGATAAAGCCACCGAGCTCAGCGCGAATAGAGGTCACGCTTTGCCCTTCAAAGGCCGGTTTAGGTGCGTTGCTATCGCCTTGGATGACGTTATGATGTCTCAGAATATTGGCAATGCCAGCAGCGGTGCGAGCAACCAAGTCGCTTTCGGTATAACGCCCCATGCCCACTTCAATGGTGATACTTGGGATACCATGCTGATTCCATACTGTTTCCAGTACCCCCGCGTCGCCAGGATCATTCAAAATCGCATCCGGCCCTGCAAGGTGTGCCATTTCCAATGATTGAGCAAGACGAAAATCGGCAAAAATATACAGAGGATAGATAGCGCCACTGGTTTGAGTGTGTAGATCGATCGCCAGTTCAGCATTGGGTTTTAATAAATGGTGCCAAATAGCGTGCAGATAGCGCTGCGCTTCATTGCCTTTGTCGTCACCCGGGAAAAAGCGGTTTAGATTTGCAGGAGAAACGTCTGGATCGGCAGAGTAAAAATCGCGGCTGTGATTGAGCATACCCGTTAGATTAATGGTGGGTAGGATGGTCACGCAGCCTGCCATAGACTGGCCCACTAAATCGCGTGCAACCTGCTGGGCCGCCAGCACACCATTGTATTCATCACCATGAACACCAGCGGTAATGACAAACTTCTTCCCTGATTCGGTGCCTTTGAAAACGAGGACAGGCATGTGTTGCCACTGACCAAGTGCATTGGTTGCAATGCGGAACCAAAATTTGTGTTCTCCCGCGGGAAGATCATCCACGTTGAGAGATTGGATTACTTGGTGACCTTGAATAACGTCATCTAAGTAGTGTGTTGTCATGAAACGGTAAACTCCAAATTAGTCATCACTCGCGAGCGTCACTCAATCGCCACGGAGCAAAATTAAAAAAGGCGAGAATGGATCTCGCCCTTATCAATTGGGATTGCTAAGTCCAGCCAACTTTTTGCCAACTGGCTTGCAATAAACGGTTTTGCTTACGCAAAGCCCATCAAATGCGCTGCGACCACAACAATGCTCGATAGAGTAAAGAGTAACAGCATAAAGCGCCAGCAGAATTTAGCCCAGTCACCCCAGTCAATACGGCATACGCCAAGCGTCGCCATTAGAGAGGCTGAGGTTGGCACAATCACGTTGGTAAACCCATCACCAAGTTGGAATGCCAATACTGCGACCTGACGAGTAACCCCCGCGATGTCTGACAGTGGTGATAGTAATGGCATGGTGAGTGCCGCTTGGCCAGAACCCGACGTTACAAAGAAGTTGAACACCGATTGGAATACGTACATCAACCACGCGGCCATCACATCAGGCAAACCGCTGATCACACCGCCAGCACTGTTGAGAATGGAGTTTAGGACGCTCGCTTCATCTGTCGTACCGCCACCAAGAATCAGCAATACGCCTTTTGCGCAGCCCACCAACAGAGCGGGGGCAAGCATGATGCTGGCGCCTTCTTTAAACGCGTCTGCGGCATCATTAAGAGTCATGCCATTGAGACGGAAAACAGTACCAATAATGGCAACGACAAAACCCATGGTGAAGAACTGCGAAGCAATTTCAGGAATATACCAAGCGTGAGCCACAACGCCCCATACCACCCAAATGGTTACAGCAATCACAGTGAAAATCACTAAAGTGTCGCCCAGGTTCCAACGAGAGTCATGGCTTCCTAACTCTTGCTGACGGAAATAGGCATCGGTACGACGGCTGTAGGAAAATTCTGGATTGGCCTTGATGCGCGAGGCATAAATCATGGTAAAGGCGATGCCGATTAGCGTGAAACCTACCCATAGCGCCATACGCACCGTCATGCCTGAAAGCACGGGAATACCGGCAATCCCTTGGGCAATCGCCACGGAAAATGGGTTCATCCAAGAGGTGGCGAAACCAATTTGCGTCGCAACGTAAGTGACCATCACGGTAGTGATACCATCGTAACCCAGTCGCACCATCAAAGGCGCGATGATAATGGCGAACGCAACAGCTTCTTCACCCATACCAAACACGGCACCACCAAGTGAAAACAACAAAAACAGCACAGGAATGAACAAAGCCTCACTCCCTTTGGTTTTGTCGATCAGGCGCAGAATGCCATTATCGATGGTACCTGTGCGCATCACGACACCGAACGCACCACCAATCACCAGCATAAACATGATGACGCCAATCGCGCTGCCCCATTTCGAGCCAGAAACCAGCCCTTCAAACGGGAAGTTCATCAACCCAATGCCACCGCCAGAGGCGAAAAGTCCCACACGGTTGTAAACCAATTCGCCGTGTTCATCGGTGGCATAGCTGAAAGAAGATGGGTCGATAACGGTGCGTGTTTTTTCTGCACCATCAACCATATAGCTAACTTGTTGGCTGTCGAAGTGACCCGCAGGAATAAGATAAGTAAGAATGGCTGCGAAAATACCAACAATAAAAATCAGAATAAGCGTATCTGGCATTTGCCAAGATTTCTTGCTCACGGCTGCGTCAACCGAATGAGAATGTGTGTGAGACATGTCTGTTTTCACGTTAAGTTAAAGGAGAATGGAATATCATTAAATTAGAATAAAAAGTCAAACTCTCTGCCTTTTGTAAATACAATATTCGACAATTTATTGATCTAAAGACAAATAGTTCGTGTGGCACGAATTAAATGGGTGTATCAATGAGCGAAAATCATCACTGTCATTTATTGAACAAATACTCAAATAACGCGTATAGTGGTTTGGTCAGCATTTATAAGGAGTAGGCGCATGGAGTTAAAACAGCGATTGAGTCAACAGCTCAAAGAAAGTCGCGATGCGTTTCTAAGAAACCCATACCCCACCTACCAAAAAAGACTCGAGAACCTCAACAAACTTGAATCGCTCATCAAAGCGCATCAAGCCGAGATCATCTACGCCATCGAACAAGACTTTGGTACTCGTTCAATCAGTGAAACGGGATTACTCGAGCTGTTTACCAGTATTGAAACCATTCGAGATGCCAAAAAACAACTTAAGAAATGGATGAAGCCAAGTCGTCGACATACCTCTGTCTGGTTTTTTCCTGCCAAAAACAGAGTTGTCCCTCAGCCGTTAGGTGTGGTGGGCGTCATTGTGCCGTGGAATTATCCACTGATGCTTACCATTGGTCCTCTGGTTGCGGCGCTGGCGGCAGGAAATCGCGTGATGCTCAAAATGTCGCAAAATTCGCCGCATTTAGCTCAGTTGTTGGTCGAGCTGTTTGAAGCGCACTTTAATCGTGACGAAGTCGCCATTTATGCGGATGAAGCCGAGATGGGGCCTGCGTTTTCCAAGCTCAAGTTCGACCATTTGCTGTTTACCGGTTCAACGAAAACGGGACGGGCGGTGATGCAATCCGCAGCCAATAATTTGGTGCCAGTAACCCTAGAGTTGGGTGGGAAATCGCCCGTGATCTTAGATGAAAAATTTGATGTGAAGATCGCACTAGAACGCTTGCTTGGTGGCAAATTGTATAACTGTGGCCAAACGTGTATCGCGCCTGACTACCTGTTTGTGCCTCAATCTCGATTGAACGAAGTTGTCGAAAGCACCAAAGCCATCATGGCGAAACGCTTTCGCACAATTCAACATCCAGATTACACCTCGATTATCGATGCCAATGCTTTTGAGCGCTTAACGCACCTTCTCAGCGACGCTAAAGAAAAAGGCGCGAAGCTCATCAACTGTATTCCAGATTCTGAACCAGAGCGAGGCAGTCGAAAACTGCCATTCTATCTAGTGACAGAGGTGGAGAGCGATATGGCGGTGATGCAAGAAGAGATCTTTGGACCGATACTGCCGATCATCACTTATCAACATATTGACGAGGTGTTCCACTACATTGCTCAGAGGCCGCGTCCTTTAGCGTTATACCTCTTTAGTGAAGATAAGTGGCTACAGAAAAAGATCACGCAAGAAACACTGTCTGGTGGTTTGTGCATCAACGACGTCATGCTGCATGTCGCACAACACGACTTGCCGTTTGGTGGTGTCGGTGAGAGTGGCATGGGGCATTATCATGGTCGAGAAGGCTTTCACACCTTCTCGAAGTTAAAGCCCGTGATGACCCAATCTCGATTTGCTCTCACGCCGCTGTTTTATTCCCCTTACAGCGGTTTCGCAAAATCGATTCTTAACGTCATGATCAACCGAAAGATCGGCAATTATGAGTCGGCCATTCAGCAGAAACTAACGAGTTTGCTGCGCATAATAGGCCGCGACGTCTCGTAAGTCTTGATCATTCAGGCGTTGTAATTGTGCCTGCATCATATCGGCTAGCGGACCTGTCCGTTGGCCGTTTTGATAGCTTTTCATGGAATCAAACAGATATTGTTCGTTTTGGCCTGCCAGATGCGGGTAAGCATTATTGGCCGCTACGCCAGTTTTGCCGTGGCAAAAGACACAACTTGGACTTTTGACTTTGCCGAGTTCAGGATTACCTTGAAGAGCGTTTGCGTGAGCGGTGAAGGTGAAAGCAGTGGCGATGAGGCACAGAATTGATCTTAACATGGCAGCTCCAAACTAAACTTGTTGTGTCGCAGCATAGAGCTTCCCCTAAGGGGAAGCTCAAGAGTAAAGACGTTAGCCGAGGAAGAATCGCAACTTTTCTAGAAATAGATCAATATCTTGGCGAGAAATATCTTTGTGAGTCACAAAACGAATCGGATTTCCCGGGGTAATGATGATCGATTCTTTTGCCAATTTTTGCGCAATCGCGTCGATGTCGATACCGTCATCCAGTTTGGCAAACACAATGTTTGTTTGCACGAAATCAGGATTGACATGCACACCGGGCAACTCAGACAAACCCTGCGCCAATGCTTTGGCATTGGCATGATCGACTTTTAACTGAGCCACTTGTTCGGTCAAGGCTAGCTTACCCGCTGCGGCTAAAATACCCGCTTGGCGCATGCCGCCACCGACCATTTTGCGCAAACGTCGTGCTTTTGCGATGTATTCTTTCGAACCCAGCAGCAGAGAACCCACCGGAGCGCCCAATCCTTTGGAAAGACAAATGGTCATCGAATCAAAATACTGAGCGATGTCTCTTACAGGGACATCCAACGCCGTTGCTGCGTTATAAACACGAGCACCATCAAGATGGAGTTTTAGATTGTGTTTATTGACGAAAGCGCGTGCCTCTTGCAAATAGCTCAAAGGCAGCACTTTACCATTGATGGTATTTTCAAGGCTCAGCAGCTTAGTGCGCGCAAAGTGGCTGTCATCGGGTTTGATGGCAGCGGTTAGCTTGTCAAACGGCAACGTGCCATCTGGATTGTTCTCAATCGGTTGAGGTTGGATGGAACCCAATACTGCCGCACCGCCAGCCTCGTAACGATAGTTGTGCGCTTGTTGGCCACAAAGATACTCATCACCGCGTTCACAATGCGCCATCAAACCTAGCAGGTTTGCTTGCGTGCCTGAAGTGGTAAAGAGCGCAGCTTCAAAGCCTGCTTCTTTGGCGGCAAAGGCTTCCAGTTCATTTACGGTTGGGTCATCGCCGTATACATCATCGCCGACGATAGCGTTAGCCATGGCCTCGCGCATGGCGGGAGTAGGGCGAGTTACGGTGTCAGAACGAAAATCCATAGTGTCTCCTCATGTTGGCTATATATAGCCGCAAAGCTTGGCTTTGCTTAAGCAAGCAATGGTTTTGGCGTCGCTAATGCTGCCATCTCTTATTTTTTCTTCGAGTTGTTCAAGGGATAAGCTGACTACTTGAATCACTTCATCTTCATCGCATTGATAGCGATTGGTTTGTGTCAGTTTCTTGGCCACAAACAAGTATTGAATTTCGTCGCAAAACCCCGCCAGCGGTGTGACTTGGCCCAAAGAGATAAACTCCTCTGCGCTGTAGCCGGTTTCTTCTTCCAGCTCGCGTTCCGCACAGTGCTGAGGATCTTCACCTTGCTCTTTAGTGCCGGCAGGGAGTTCTAGTAACCATTTTTTCAGGGAAGGACGAAATTGATTAATCAGTATGATGTTGCCCTCTTCCGTGACGGGAAGGATGACAGAGGCGCCCGGGTGCTGAATCGTTGTGTGCGCGATGGCGTGTCCAGTCGGGAGTAGCACCTCTTCTTCTATTAGGGCGATATTTTTCCATTTATGTATGACGGTGCTCATAGATGTGTCATTTTCCTAGCTAACGGTCTCATGATGAGAAGCCAACAAGATACGCACAAAAGCCGATAAACGAAAGTTCTTATTAGAGAACTGCCCAGATATCGTTTGCGTAATCAGTGATTTTTCTCCCATAATTGCAATCTTTGTTTGCTGCGGAACACTGAAAAAGCGGTTCTGCTATAAGAGCTTGTCATAAAAAAATGCACTTGTAACAAAGTGATAACAAATGTATAAAAGTACGTATACCATAACTGAAGAGAATTAGGAGTAACGTAATGATTCGCCCCTCTTTTGCGTCTAATGCAGATAAAGCGTTACTTTCTGAAAGAATTAACAAATTGTCGGCCGCGTTAGCCGACGGCGTGTATGAAAGAGAGTACACCATTAAACTCTGTTTGCTGGCGGCATTAGCTGGTGAAAGTGTTTTCTTACTTGGCCCTCCTGGTATTGCAAAAAGTTTAATCGCTAAACGCCTTATTCAGGCCTTTGATAACAGTAGTTATTTCGAATACTTAATGACGCGCTTTTCAACTCCTGAAGAAGTGTTTGGTCCGCTCAGTATCCAAGAGTTGAAAGACAACGGACGTTACGTTCGTTTGACAAAAGGCTACCTACCCACCGCGCAAGTGGTGTTTCTTGATGAAATTTGGAAAGCTGGTCCTGCCATTTTGAATACCTTGCTGACCGTGGTGAATGAGAAAACATTCAAAAACGGCAGCGATATTGAACGTGTTCCGATGCGTTTGCTTATCTCGGCTTCCAATGAGTTACCTGACGAAGACAGTGGCTTAGATGCGCTATACGACCGAATGTTGGTGCGAGTGTTTGTTAACCGAATTCAGAATAAACAGAACTTTAAATCCATGCTCACCGTGGGTACACCGGAGGAAGCGCGTATTCCTGAAGGGCTTGCGATCACCGATGAAGAGTATCATCAGTGGCAGAAGGCTCTAGAGTCGCTGAAACTAAGCGATCGTGTGTTTGAAAAACTGTTCCAACTGAAAACCATGCTGGAAGAGAAAGCTGAAGCAGTGGGTGCTGATGTTGCGGAGACGGATCTCTACGTTTCTGACCGACGTTGGAAAAAAGCCGTGCGCTTACTCAAAGCCAGTGCGTTTTTTAATGGTCGCGACGAGATCAACCCTCTAGATTTGCTGCTGCTGCAAGATTGTTTGTGGAACAGCCCAGAGTCGCGTGAGGTCGTGACCTCGGTTATCCAAGAGTTTGCGCTTAACTACGCATTTGATCAAAAGGAAGTACAAAGTCAAATCGACTATTGCCGAGAAGAGTTGGCGGACATCCAACAAGAGCTGGAAGAGCAGTATGGCATTGTACTGTCGATGGAATCGTCTGCTGGTCTGCTGCGTAAGGGCAAAGAGGTGCATACTTTTGACACGTCAGAAGCTCGTATTTACAGCGTTGGCCCAACGCGCAACTTGGTCAAATTGGTGCTGCTACAAAGCAACATGTCTGTCTCTGAATCTGAACGTGGTGATAGCCGCTGGGTGTATGTACAGAAGGATGAACTCGACCGAGTGATCAAAGAAGGTCAGGGTGAGCTTTATGGTTTCGTAAACCAAAACACCAACTTATGCCGCTTGAAATTTGACCTGGATGCATCCAACAACTTGGTGATCAGAGACATTGCCAACCGTGCGGTGTTGGTCAGCTTGGTGACTAAAGATGGTCTAAATGAAGAACATTACCAGAAATGGGCAGAGAAATGTGACAGCGCGTTTAGTAAGCTCACTGACGCAGAACACCATTTACGTAAGGTTCGCTCGGATTTCCACGGTGCGTTGCCGCACAACTTTATCGACCCTGAGTTACCAAGAATGATGGAAGCGACGATCCAACAGGTATCGCATACTTTGGAAAGTGTAAAAAGCGAGAGTGAGAAAACCATGTTCCGTATTAAACACCTCAACGAATACTTCTCGTAAGGAATTAATATGTTAGGAGCCGATGGCCTAAACCTTGCCTTAATGATTGCAGACTCAGGGATTGTTGAGTCTGCGGTGAACGATCTGATGGCACGTTCACAGTTAATGGTGATGGCAGAAAACCGAGGAGTGAAAGCCTCGGTGAAAAACCATTTGTCCAAATGGCGTGGCAGCGTAAAGCGCCGCATTACCAAAGTGTGTGAAACAGAACGCTTCCAACAAGAATTGTCGCTCTATCAAGAAGTGATTCATCTGACGGAAAATGAGTTTTTCGAACGCATTGATGATGTCGTGCGTAAGTTGGAATGGCATTCCGCCTTCTATCTGCAAGCACGACGCTTGCTCGACAAAAACAAAGGGTTAAATAACCCAATGTTTCCTCACTATTTCTGCGATCAGTGGTATCAAAGTCTGTTTGAAGCGATCAAACAAGCCCAAGTGACTGAACTGGAAGCCAATAAAGAGAAGGTCCTCAACGATCTTTATCAGCGCATGGAAACCATGAAGAACATGGACAAAGTGACGGATTCTGGTGATGAAGGAAGCGTTGGGCGACTTTGGGACATGGCATCGGCCAAGCTCAGTAAAACAGACGTTTCTGTCATGAAGCGCTACGCTGAGTTTCTTAAAAAGAACAATGGTTTACAGGAAATTGCTGAGCAGTTAGGTCGCATGGCCAATGAAGTGGATGATCCCGATCTGCAACGCACTCCGGCAGAAGAGTTGCAGATGGTCGAGGAGAAAAGTGACGAAGCGACGGATGATATCGTCGGCATCCATGAAAGTGATGATCTCAACAAACTGCTGCCAAACGAAACCATGTTTTTGGCCTACCCAGAACTGGAAGTGGTGTTCTACAAACATTTGGCCGACAAACGTTTGATGAATTATCGCGTGCAGGGCAAGTCGAGAACGCTGCGTAAGGTGAGAGCGCAAAAGCCGGACAATCAGCAAGTAGAGATTGAGAAAGGGCCGTTTGTACTGTGTGTTGATGCATCGGGTTCGATGAGTGGTTTCCCTGAGCAGAGTGCCAAAGCAATGGCTTACGCGCTGATGCAGATTGCGTTAGCAGAAGGGCGTGATTGCTATGTCATGTTATTCTCAACAGAGCAAATTACTTATGAGCTGACCAAGCAAGATGGCCTGCGCGAAGCGGCGGATTTTCTTACCTACACATTTCACGGCGGCACCGCATTTGAACCTGTACTGATGAAATCGATCGATCTTATGAGTGGGGATAAATACCGCAATGCGGATTTAGTGGTGTTATCGGATTTTATTGCTCCTAGACAGTCAGAAGAAATGCTGGCGAAAGTAGAGGCTTTGAAAGAACAAAAGAACCGTTTCCACGCTGTCAGTTTGTCGAAATATGGTAACCCTGCGTTGATGTCGATGTTCGACCACTGTTGGGCTTATCACCCAGGCCTAGTTGGGCGCTTATTGAAAAAGTGGTAAACGAAGAAGAGCTCCTCGAGCTCTTTTTTTGTGCCGTTTCACAATCTTGCATGTCGTGATTTAACTTCAACTTAAGCCGTGGCATGGTAAGTACAATGTAAGCCATAAAAACGGTTGAAGGATTGATGATGACCACCAAAGAACTTGAAGCCTACCTTGATACTTTTGTTTGCGCAGAAAGCAGCTTTCCGTTTGGCCCGGAAGCCTTAGTCTTTAAGGTCAAAGACAAAATGTTTGCGATTCTAGCCAGCCGAGAAGGGCGAGAATACATTACACTTAAAGCGAAGCCCGAAGATGGCGAAGTGTTAACGTCTCAGTTTGAATCCATCACACCGGGTTACCACACCAATAAGCGTCACTGGATCACTGTGTACTTAAATGGCGATGTGGAATCGGGTTTGATTGAAGATCTGTGCCAACGCTCATATCAATTGGTGGTGGACAAGCTGCCTAAGTCGCAGCGTCCTTAAATCAAGTGATGCAATAAGACTACTGGGGGTAAGGGAATGCGCTCATTAGAACAATGGCTGGATGCCTACGGTGAAAGTCATCAAAACTCGACCAACCAAAAAATCCATACCTTTGCTGTGCCGGGGATTTTCTTTTCGATCGTAGCGTTGATTTGGTCGCTGCCTTCGCTTCCTCTGCCTGTTTTATCGCTGAATTGGGTCTGGGTTGTCGCTTTGCCTGTTTGGTGGTTCTACTATCGGCTGTCGCTTAGTGTCTTTTTGATGATGCTGGGTTATACCCTTGCCAGTATCGCGCTCGCATGGAGTGTTGAACTGTTGGGGATGCCCTTAGCCGAGATGGCTGTTGGTCTCTTTATTGTTTTGTGGATTTTTCAATTTGTTGGCCACAAGATTGAAGGGAAGAAGCCTTCGTTTTTTGAAGATCTGAAGTTTTTGCTGATTGGTCCAGTTTGGGTATTTATGCGTCATAAATAATGGCGCATAAACAGATTTCATATAGAAGGCTTTAGCTGAAAAACAACCAGATACCGACGCCAATCATCAAACTACCAGCAATTCGGTTCAAGCGACGCACGTTTTGTGATTGACCAAGCAAGCGTTTCAAACCTTTACCGCCAGTGGCGTAGAGCGTCATACAGACAAACTCCGAAATTAGAATAATTCCGACCAGCAGAAAAAGCTGTGGTGGTAGTGGCGCGCTTTTGTCAATAAAAGGGGGTAGGAGAGAAATCATAAATGCCCAGCCTTTCGGATTGGCAATGGCAGTAATGAACCCTTGCATGATCAATTGCCAATTATTCGCGCGGCTGACAGGGCCAGTTTCAGCAGAAAGAGACAGCTTTCCACGAGAGCGCCACATTTGGATACCTAAGTAAACCAAATAGGTCGCGCCCAATATTTTGAAACTAATGAACAGCATGGGGTAATTGAGCATAACGGCGGCAATACCGACGACCGCGGCAACGGAAACAACCGCAACACCAACCAGCTCTCCGAGCATCATCCAAAGTGTGCGTTTATATCCGATGCTCATACCAAGGGTTAAGGCTAAAGTCATACACATCCCCGGGGTGATAGAGACAAAGAAAAAGGTTGGGATGAAAGCAGAAAGTAGCGCGAAGTTCATGGAGCGAAAATGCCTCACAATATGGGACAAAAGTAACGTAAAGATACAATTACTAACAAATAACTCTGCATAGCATACTCAATTCGTGACATTTGTCGAAATGTATTTGTGACTAATCACGCTGTTTTCTTTCCCTATTCCACTTCGAAAACGATCTCAATCACACATTGATACAAAGCCGATAGAAAATTTCCATTCGCGTTCTATTATCTCATCGAAACGTTTCGATGAGATTTTTTCTCTAACGCGAATCGATAGAGTTCACCCAAATTGAGAAACAAAAATGAAAAAAAGTGCCCTGTTAAACTCTGAACTTTCCTACCTCGTGGCCACCTTAGGCCACACGGACGAAATCACGATTTGTGATGCTGGTTTGCCGATCCCAGACGGCGTCTCTCGCATCGATTTGGCGTTGACTCACGGTGTGCCAAGTTTTATTGAAACCGTGCGAGTGATGCTCTCTGAATCGCAAATCGAAGGGGCAATTGTGGCCACGGAGTTTGCAGAGGTAAGCCCTGAGCTTTATCAGGCATTAGTGTCTGAGCTTCAATGTGAAGAAGAAAAAACAGGCAAAGTGTTGTCACTAACGCATGTTTCTCACGAAGAGTTCAAACAACGTACGGAGTCGAGCAAAGCGGTGGTGCGCACCGGTGAATGCACCCCTTACGCCAATGTAATTTTTCAAGCTGGCGTTGTGTTCTAACCCATTGACAGGTTTCACCAAGTTAGGTGGTTGAGGAGAGAGTATGAACCAAGCGATTTTACAGCTCAGTGAAATTGAAAAAGCATTTCCTGGCGTGAAGGCGTTAGATAAGGCCTCGCTCAATGTCTACCCAGGAAGAGTGATGGCTTTGATGGGAGAAAATGGAGCAGGAAAATCCACCTTGATGAAAGTGCTCACAGGTATCTATTCACGAGACGCAGGTGAGATAGTTTATCAAGGTCAACCAGCGCAGTTCAAAGGGCCACGAGATTCACAACAAGCTGGGATCAGCATTATTCACCAAGAACTAAACCTTATTCGTGAACTGACCATTGCAGAAAACATTTTTCTTGGTCGAGAGATTACCTCGGCGTTTGGGCGTATTGATTGGCCAAAAATGTACGCAGAAGCGGACAAACTGCTTGCGCGCTTGAAAGTGAAGCACAGCTCCAAGACATTACTTGGTCAGCTAAGTCTGGGTGAACAGCAGATGGTGGAAATCGCCAAAGCGCTCTCTTTTGAGTCCAAAGTCATCATCATGGATGAGCCAACAGACGCCTTGACGGATACTGAGACAGAGGCGCTGTTTTCGGTAATTCGAGAGCTGAGAGAGCAGGGGTGTGGCATTGTTTACATCTCCCATCGTTTGAAAGAGATCTTCGAAATTTGTGATGACATTACCGTGTTACGCGATGGCAAATTTATCGGTCAGTGTGAAGTCGCGCAAACAGACGAAGATGGCTTAATTGAGATGATGGTCGGGCGCAAGCTTGAAGAGCAATACCCAAGAATTGACGTGGCGCACGGTCAAACCTGTTTAGAAGTGATTGGCCTGACGGGCTCGGGTGTACACGATGTCAGTTTCACCTTAAAGCGAGGGGAAATTTTGGGTATATCAGGTCTGATGGGAGCTGGACGAACAGAGCTGATGAAAGTGATTTATGGCGCTTTGCCGAGTGAGAGAGGCGTGATCAATCTTGATAATCGCACCATTAATCCGGTAAGCCCACAAGATGGTTTGGCAAATGGCATCGCTTACATTTCAGAAGATCGCAAAGGCGATGGGCTCGTCCTTGGTCTTTCGGTGAAAGAAAACATGTCACTTTGTGCGCTCGATAAGTTGAGCAAAGGTGTGCAAATACAACATCAAGATGAAGTGATTGCTGTGGATGACTTTATCCAACTTTTCAACATCAAAACGCCGTCTCGCGAGCAAATTATTGGCAATCTTTCTGGCGGAAACCAGCAAAAAGTGGCCATCGCAAAAGGGCTGATGACCAAACCGAAAGTTTTGATCCTAGACGAACCGACTCGAGGCGTAGACGTCGGAGCGAAGAAAGAAATTTACCAGTTAATCAACAAATTTAAAGCCGAAGGTATGAGCATCATTCTGGTCTCATCTGAAATGCCAGAAGTGCTCGGCATGAGCGATCGAATTTTAGTGATGCATGAAGGTCGCATCACCGGTGAGTTTGAAGCAAAACACGCCGATCAGGAAAAACTGATGGCCTGTGCCGTCGGCAAAAGCGTATCTGAGGAAGCAGCATGAGTAGTGAAATCATGAGTAAAAGCAAATCAAATGAGACAAAGAGAACTTGGATCAGTAAAGAGTGGCTCATTGAGCAGAAGTCGCTCATCGCGTTACTTTTTCTCATCGTGGTGGTCTCTTTTCTCAATCCGAACTTTTTCACCGTAGACAACATTCTTAACATTCTTCGTCAAACTTCGGTGAACGCGATCATCGCCGTGGGGATGACCTTGGTTATTCTGACCGCGGGCATCGATTTGAGTGTGGGGTCGGTGTTGGCCTTATGTGGTGCGTTTGCTGCGAGCCTTGTCGCCATGGAAGTACCCGTACTCATCGCGGTGCCAACTGCGCTGTTAGCGGGAGCAGCGTTGGGTGCCATTAGCGGCGTTATTATTGCCAAAGGCAAAGTTCAAGCCTTTATCGCCACGCTGGTGACGATGACGCTGCTGCGTGGCGTTACCATGGTTTACACCGATGGCCGTCCTATCTCTACCGGATTCACTGATACGGCAGATGCATTCGCTTGGTTCGGTACAGGTTATGCGTTGGGTATTCCTGTTCCCGTATGGCTAATGGTCATCGTGTTTGCGGCCGCCTGGTATCTGCTTAACCACACCCGCTTTGGTCGCTATGTGTATGCACTGGGTGGGAACGAATCCGCAACACGTCTATCTGGTATCAACGTCGACAAAGTCAAAATTGGTGTTTATGCGATTTGCGGCCTGCTTGCTGCTTTGGCAGGCATCATCGTCACATCACGCCTATCTTCGGCGCAGCCAACGGCGGGGATGGGTTACGAGCTTGATGCCATTGCAGCGGTCGTGTTGGGTGGTACCAGCTTGATGGGTGGTAAAGGGCGCATCATGGGTACGCTTATCGGCGCCCTGATTATTGGCTTCTTAAACAACGCGCTGAACTTACTCGATGTTTCTTCTTACTACCAAATGATCGCCAAAGCTGCCGTTATTTTGCTGGCGGTCATGGTGGATAACAAAAATAAATAAATGATTTGAACTCTGGAATAACTCTCTGACAGCCAAGTTTCGGCTTGGCACCCCTACAAAAGTACAAAGGACGACAACAATGAAAAAATTGGCAACATTGATTTCTGCTGCACTACTAACCTCTACCGTTTCTCTTGGTGCGCAGGCGCAAGATACTATGGCGATCGTAGTTTCAACGCTGAACAACCCATTCTTCGTCACCATGAAAGATGGGGCGGAAACGCGTGCAAAAGAGCTGGGCTACAATCTGATTGTTTTGGATTCGCAAAACGATCCGAGCAAAGAGCTTTCGAACGTGGAAGACCTGACCATTCGTGGCGTGAAAGCGATCTTGATCAACCCAACGGATTCGGATGCGGTATCCAATGCTATTCGTATTGCTAACCGTTCCAACATCCCTGTTTTGACGCTTGACCGTGGTGCAAGCCGTGGTGATGTGGTCAGCCACATTGCGTCAGACAACGTGGTCGGTGGTGAATTGGCGGGTAATTTCATCGTCGAAAAAGTGGGTGAAAAAGCGAAAGTGATCCAGCTTGAAGGTATCGCTGGGACATCAGCAGCGCGTGAGCGTGGGGAAGGCTTTATGAATGCGGTGAAAGGCAGTCATATGGAACTGCTTGCGAGCCAACCTGCGGATTTTGACCGCACTAAAGGCCTGAACGTGATGGAAAACTTACTGGCAGCAAACCCAAATGTTCAAGCGGTATTTGCTCAAAATGACGAAATGGCACTCGGTGCGCTACGTGCAGTGCAAGCGTCAGGCAAAGACATTGTTATTGTCGGTTTTGACGGCACCGACGACGGTATCGCCGCGGTGAATCGTGGCAAACTGGCGGCGACCATCGCCCAGCAGCCCGATCTTATCGGTGCGCTTGGTATTGAGACCGCCGACAAAGTGCTGAAGGGCGAACAGGTTGAAGGTTACATCCCTGTTCCACTGAAAGTCGTAACGAAATAATCATCATGTTATGCCTCTGACGTTAGTTAGAGGCATAAACGCCCGATGCCATTGAGTTTTTGGTTCGCGCTTTGCTCTCTAGTAAGCAGAAAACTCAACGTCATCAGTGTCGTTTTACAATGAACAAAGCTCATTCATGAGCTGAGGAATGCCCAATGAACAAGTTAGTGGTTTTAGGTAGTGTTAATGCAGACCATGTGCTTCAAGTCCCATCCTTTCCACGTCCTGGGGAAACGTTACATGGGCGAAATTATCAAGTGATTCCGGGTGGGAAAGGGGCCAATCAAGCCGTTGCCGCTGCGCGTTTAGGTGCAGATACGGGCTTCATCGCTTGTGTTGGGGATGACTCGTTTGGCATCAATATACGTGAAAACTTCAAGCTTGACGGTATTCAAATCGAAGGCGTGAAGATGCAACCGAATTGCCCAACAGGTATCGCAATGATTCAAGTCGCAGACAGCGGTGAGAACAGCATTTGTATCTCGGCGGAAGCCAATGCCAAGTTAACCGAGGCGGCCATTGAATCGGATTTGCCACGCATCCGTGATGCCAGATTTCTTCTTATGCAGTTGGAAACTCCTCTCTGTGGGATAGAGCTTGCGGCCAGAGAAGCCAAAGCAGCAAAAACCAATGTAATTTTAAATCCAGCACCAGCGCGCACATTGTCTGACGAGCTATTAGTATGCATCGACGTGATCACACCAAATGAGACAGAAGCTCAGGTGTTAACCGGGATCGAGGTCATGGATGACGAAAGCGCTCAGCAAGCCGCCAATGTTTTGCATCAAAAAGGCATTGAGATCGTCATGATTACGCTTGGCTCTAAAGGGGTTTGGCTCAGCGAAAATGGCAGAGGACAACGCATCTGCGGTTTTAAAGTCGATGTCACCGATACAACCGCTGCAGGAGATACTTTTAATGGGGCATTGGTCACTGGTTTATTGGAGGATATGCCTTTAGAATCAGCGATTAAGTTTGCTCATGCCGCTGCGGCGATTTCAGTGACTCGATTTGGAGCGCAAACTTCTATTCCAACCCGTAAAGAGGTCGATGAGTTTTTAGCCGCGCACAGTTAGCCAATAATTAGGAGAATAACATGGCTACGATGAAAGATATTGCAAAGCTTGCTGGTGTTTCTACATCAACCGTTAGCCATGTTATTAATAAGACCCGTTTTGTCAGTGAAGAAATTGCGCTGCGGGTCAATCATGCTGCTAAAGAACTCAACTATTTTGCCCCTTCCGCCTTAGCCCGCAGTTTAAAAGTCAACCGAACCAATACCATAGGAATGCTTGTAACGACCTCAACCAACCCGTTTTTTGGTGAAGTGGTTAAAGGGGTAGAGCGCAGCTGCTATCAAAAAGGATACAACTTAATACTCTGCAATACGGAAGGCGACCACGAGAGGATGAAATCGTCGATCATGACCTTGCTGCAAAAACGCGTCGATGGTTTGATTCTGATGTGTTCTTCGCTTGAAGGTGAGCGTTTGGATGTGTTTGAGCGCTACCCTGATATCCCTGTGGTGGTGATGGATTGGGGCCCCATGCTGTTTAGTAGCGATAAGATTCAGGACAACTCGCTACGTGGTGGCTATCTTGCCGCGAACCATCTCATTCAAATGGGGCATAAAGAGATTGGCTGTATTACCGGCCCGCTGATTAAGCATCAAGCTCAAATGCGTTATGAAGGCTACAAACGGGCGCTCAATGAGCACGGGTTGCCGTTCAATCCCGCGTGGATTGTGGAAGCGGACTTCGAGTGCGAAGGGGGCTATCAAGCATTCAAAAAAATCGTCGCCAAAGGCTCATTGCCGAGCGCTCTGTTTGTTTGCAATGACATGATGGCGATGGGGGTGATCAATGCTGCCAATGAGCTGGGTGTGGAGATTCCTCATGACCTTTCTATTATCGGTTACGACGATATACACATTGCTAAATTTATGACGCCTTCGCTTACGACTATTCATCAACCTAAATATCGTTTAGGTCAAGCCGCTGTCGAAACCTTACTCAAAAAAATCAATAAAGAGACCGCAGAAGTGCAGGTAGTACAGCTTGAACCGACGTTGATTGAGAGAAACAGTGTCGTTGAGTGGCATGACAATGAGATCTAGTTCATTGTTAGTAACTCTAAGTAAAAAAATAGTTACATAGTTGTTTGCTTTTATGTCAATCTGGGCGTAACTTCGCTTGGAATAATTAGCTCGCCGAATAATTCATTTGCTATATCGTCTGAAAATTTTAAGGATGTGATTTTCAGCCAAAAATAGCAAAATAGAGTTGTTTATTGGAATAGCGTGTGGTTTTATTGATATATTAATAAGTAAGGTTTGATAAGTTGAAGTATGATTGGTAGAAAATATGCCCATTTTTCGGTTAAACATCCTTGGATACACCGTTTTAACCTACTAGTAGCGCTCATGATCTTTGCGGTAAGCTGCTATGAGCTACTAGCCAATGAAAACTTATGGTACGGCCTAGGGACATTATTCACATTTGTTTTGTTGCTTGTATTTGCCTCTGCATCTGAGTTTAAACGAAAATACCTTTCTCATGAGTAAATGAGAGAACAATTGAAAAGGCACCAGCATAGGTGCCTTTTTGTCTTTTCTTGAACCAGACTTCTCTCCGTGCTCCTGCATTCTAGTTTTCGTTTGTTCTTTGATGCTTATCTTGTGTATCGCACCATCCATGATGGGGGAGGAAGCGCGCACGGTATCCCTCTTCGTGGTTAGTTGCATATGAGGAAACAGGAATCATTCATCGAATGAAGAAAACTTCAGCGAATTAAAAAACTGCGACTATTATTGAAGATAACGGGCATTTTTTGCTGGCAAACGTGGTGAATCACAGTTTTTGTTTAAATATTTGAACTATTGAGTTGTTTGCCGATTTACAAAACTGAGCCAAGCAGTTAAAAAGAAAACAATCGATAAAAAACCGTAGCCTGGCAACAGGTGGTTTATTAACCATGAAAAGTATTTGAAATCATGAGCTATTCAAGTAGTACAATTTTGACCGAAAGTGGAACCAATGAACTTGAGATTATCGAGTTTCATTTGGAGAAGGTTTTGCCTAACGGTAAGACGAAAACTTGCTATTACGGCATCAACGTTGCGAAAGTGCGTGAAGTTATCCAAGTTCCAGAAACAACGGATTACCCAAATGCTCAGCCGCATATGATTGGTGTGTTTTCTTCGCGTGATGTGTTAACGCCACTTGTCGATCTGGCTGGCTGGTTAGGCGTACCTACTCGTCCGGCGGTTGAGCGCAAGTTCGTTATTGTTACTGATTTCAACAAAATGACGAACGGCTTTTTAATCGACAGTATCAGTCGCATTCACCGTATTTCATGGAATGATGTTGAGTCGCCGAGTCAGTTTTTGGAAGCGGGCGAACAAGATTGCGTGGTTGCGGTTGTACGAAAAGATGGCAATCTGATCATGATCCTCGATTTCGAGAAAATCATCGCTGATATCAACCCAGAGCTCAGCATGGAGAAATACGACGTTAAAACAGACCGAAGTGTCGATCTTAACCAGCGTATGGTCACCAAGCGTAATGCCAAAACCATTATGGTGGTGGACGACTCTGCGTTCATTCGCTCTCTGATCCAAGAAACGTTGACTTCCGCAGGCTACAATATCATCGCCTGTAAAGATGGCGGTGAAGCGCATGATAAGTTAATGAACTTGATTGAAGTTGCACGTGAAGAGAATTTGCCGCTGAGTGAGTTGATTGATGCGGTGGTGACAGACGTAGAAATGCCTCGTATGGACGGTATGCACTTAGTGAAACGTCTACGAGACAGCGAAGCCTACAAGACTCTACCGATTGTGATGTTCTCTTCGTTAATGAGTGAAGACAACCGTGCGAAAGCATTGGCCTTGGGTGCCAATGACACCATCACCAAACCAGAAATTGGCCGCATGGTGTCATTGATGGATAAGTATGTGTTCAATATTGGATCGTAAGCACCAAGCGACACAATTCATCGACTAACAAATCAGGCTCCATAACGGAGCCTGATTGTTTTAGAGGGTTAAAAATATTTTAGGAGCTAAGCATAATGCGCGGTGAGCGCGTGCCAGCGTTTATAGCGGCTTAACAGGTCTTCTTTGGCTTGTTGATAACGTATTTTTACTAACGCTACCTCATATTTCTTCAAAGCAGTCTGTTTTTTACACTCTAGAAGCTGTTTCTTTGCATCGTAGTAATCTTTCATCGTGGCAACTAGGCCATCGAATTCCAATTGCAATTGCTGTTTGAGTGACTCTTGTTCACCGCGCTGAGCAAGTTGGTTGAGCGCGTTTTTTAGCCGTGTGGCGGCTCTCGCTTTGTCAATTTTCATTTGTGGAGTGAGGCGCAAGTTACGGGTTAGACCTAACCATGAACAACTTTTGATCAACCATTTTGTTGGGTCGTACTGCCACCAATAAATCCCATTGCGATAGTCGTTTTCAAAGATATGGTGAAAATTATGGTATCCCTCACCAAAGGTTAAAACGGCTAAGAACCCATTGTCTCTTGCACTGTTTTTGTCGGTAAAGGTCTGCTTTCCCCAAATATGAGCCAAGGAATTAATAAAGAACGTCGAATGATGACTCAGTGTTAAACGTAGTGCACCAACCACAAGTAGCATGCCGATGATGTCCTGATAATACCAACCCAGTAGCAAAGGGATACCCAAGTTTGTCGCTATTGCCAGTGGCACATAGTATTTGTGCTGCCACATAATGACGGGATCTTTTTGGAGGTCGCGACAGTTAGTGTAATCGTTGTAGGTTGATTGATTGTAGTCTCGCAGCATCCAGCCGATATGAGAAAACCAGAAGCCGCGGCTCGCGGAGTAGGGATCTTTATCGTGGTGATCAACAAACTTGTGGTGCATACGATGATCAGAAGACCAATGCAATGCACTGTTTTGTAGAGAGAAAGCACCGCCGATGGCAAAGACAATACGGAGCAAAGGATGCGCTTCATACGTCTTATGGCTCCACAAACGATGGTAGCCAGCAGTAATAGAAAGGTTGGTGAAGCTAAAAGTGACGAGTAACCAGATGAGGTGCTCAAAACCAAACCCTTCCTTGATACCGTACCAAGGTGTGACCACAAGGGCGAGCACTAATGACGTAACAAAGATGGCAATGTTGAGCCAGATGAATGGCGGTTTCTGTTGTTGCAAGATAGACCTCAAATGTTTAAGCGAACAGTTGTACGCTAGAATATCAGCGAACATGTGTAAGTCAAACTAAATGGCAAAATATGTGAACGGAATGTTTCCCTTTACTGGTAGGAAGAGTGTAGTATTAACTCTTTATGAAAATACTATTTGTAGCGATAAGGACTTGAAAATGGATTTTAAAGTAGCGAATTATTGCGATTTTGAACGGATTTCCCAACTTCACGCAAACAGCCTTAAGTCACACTATGGCGGTATCTTGAGTGAGCAGTACCTGACTCATGAGGTCTCAGCCGAGAAACTGCTGCTATGGCAAACTCGATTAACAAACCCTCCCTTTAGTCAGCACATCGTTTTGGCCGAGGAAGGCGGTCTGTTGCTGGGCTTTATTTGTGCTTTCGGTAACCATGACTTTGAGCTGGGCACCTTCATTGATTCACTCTACGTCGATGACGCGTTTCAAAACCGAGGAATTGGCAGCAAGTTATTAAAAGAAATCGCGCAGTGGCAGCAGCATTACTTTAGTGATCGTGGCCTTTATTTACAGGTGAGTGAATCCAACACCGAGGCGATTGAGTTTTATCTGCATATTGGCGGCAGGGTGGCTGAGAGTCGTCAGCGCGAAGATCTCTCAGGGGAAATTGTGGTAGAAAAGGTGATGACTTGGCAAAACGCGCAAGCACTGTTGGATGGGCTTGAACTGGCACTCGTTCACGGCTAAGGCCTGCCAGTAAAGCGTTGCGTTTTTCAGTTCAGTAAAAAGGGATGCCATTTGGGCATCCCTTTCGTTTATTAACGCTTATTAACGTTTGTTACGTAGGTAACGTTTACGACGCTCTTCTTTGTTCTTTGCCTTTTCTTCCGCGCGACGTGTTGCTTCGAGTTCCACTTCCACCAATTCTTCAGTGATCATCTCTGGGCGTTCTAGGGTAATTTGTCCTAGCGTGCCGCTACGAAGTTCATGCAGCAGGATTTCACTGGCCTTGTGGAGGTCAACACGACCACCTGAACGCAATGCCCCACGGCGTTGACCAATCTCTTCCATCAACTCAACATCAGTTTCTGGCAGTTCTTCGATCTGATAGCGCTCCTTCAGCTTCTCTGGGTAGTGCTTTGCGAGGTACTCGACAGTGTAAAATGCCACTTCGTCATATTCCATCGCCGTATCTTTCACTGCGCCAGTAGCGGCTAAACGAAAACCACTATGAGGGTTTTCCACTTTTGGCCAAAGAATCCCTGGGGTATCTGATAACACAATGCCATTTTGCAGGTTGATGCGTTGTTGACGGCGAGTCACCGCTGGTTGGTTACCCGTTTGTGCAATCGCACGGCCGGCCAAAGTGTTGATGATGGTGGATTTCCCCACGTTTGGGATGCCCATGATCATGGTGCGAATGTTTTTGCCGACTTCTTCACGATGAGGAGCTAGCTTACGGCATAGCTCAAGAATTTTATGCACTTCTTGAGTCTGTGACGTGGTGATCGCCATCGCTTTTACATTCTGTTCTTTTTCAAGATGTTCAATCCAAAGTTCTGTTAGCTCAGGATCGGCTAAATCACGCTTGTTCAGTACTTTAACGACGGGTTTATCACCGCGGATTTTAGAAATAAGAGGGTTTTCGCTACTAAAAGGAATACGTGCATCTAGCACTTCAATGATGACATCTATCTGCGGAATCGCTTCTGCAATCTCTTTTTGGGCTTTATGCATGTGGCCCGGAAACCATTGAATTGAATTGTTAACCATTTGAATAAATTGCCCTTTGTGTTTCTTTGTCTGTCTGAAAACATACCGTATTTGGCTAGAAATCTGTGATACCAACTTCATCTAAGGTGTGTGCAGACGGCTTTGGCGCGATCTTATCATTTCCAATCTCCGATGGCGAAGATAAGATTCCTAATTCACTACAAGCCCATCTCTCGGTATTACGACCCAAATAAAAACGCACAACGGGCTTGTTTACCCGTCGTGCGTTTTATTGCTTATCGTCTATAGGTTGATCGCATCAAATGCGCCTGAATTGAGAAACCAGCTTACCTTGGCTATCAAGGGATTTCACCAACGCGTTACATTGGTGACACGTGTCACTAGAGAGCACGTTGGCGGCTGAACAAGCATCATTGATGGATTGAACACTAGAGCTCATGTCTTCCGTGACTCGAGCCATTTCTTCAACTGCTGTGGCAATTTGGTTATTTCGATCAGAAATGTCCGTCACTTGGTCGAGCAGTATTTGCAGCTTTTGCCCAGAGGAGTCGGCTGAAGAGACACATTGTTCAGCCAAGTGCGTCCCTTCACTCATGGATGAGACTGCTTTTTGAGTGCTGCTTTGGATCAATCCAATCACTTTCTGAATTTCTTCGGTAGATTCATGGCTTCGCTGCGCAAGCTTTCTAACTTCGTCGGCGACGACCGCAAAGCCTCGCCCTTGTTCGCCAGCCCGTGCTGCTTCGATGGCAGCATTGAGTGCCAAAAGGTTGGTTTGCTCAGCCACACCTTGAATGATGATCAGCACATCACCAATGGTTTTGCCGTGTTGCGCGAGTTGGCTCACCACGTCTGAAGTCTCATCCAATTGTCCTGCCAGCAATTTAATCGCCTTGACGGTGTCTTGCACAGTGATCATCCCTTCACTGGCTGCGTTGTGTGCTTGATCTGTTGCGTCTGAAGCACTTTGCGCGTTTTGTGCGATCTCGTTGGCGGTGGAGTGCATTTCGGTAATGGCTGCAGCCACTTGTTCTGTCTCGTGGGTTTGACCTTTGAGGTTGTGCGATGCTTTATCACTGTTTACGGAAGAACTACGAGCAGAGACGATGAGTTGTTGGTTGGAGTCCTGAATGCGTCCCACCACCGCATTGAGCTCAGACTGACGCATCTTAAGTGCCAGTTTTATCTCGGAAATATCGTCTACATTCTTGTTGTATACCAGTTCCATTAATGGGTTATCGAACACTTTACGCGCTTCTGCTGAAAGCGATTCTAATCGGCGGGTGGAGCTGTAGCTAATCGCCACAGACAGCAAGAGAAGTGACCAAATGCCTAAACCGGGAAGCGCGGTATTGAACGCCAAGCTTAAGAGAGTCGCGCCCAAAAACAGTATTGATTGTCTTTGCCATAGTCGAGTGCGAGGAAGCTTGAGTTGAATCGGTGTTTTGCCAGCACGGATTTGTGCGTATAGCCGAGTCGCATTTTCGACATTTTCTCGGCTTGGACACAACCGGACGGATTGATATTCGACAACCTTACCTGAGCTGTCTTTAATGGGTGAGGCAAACGCATCAACCCAATAATGGTCGCCATTTTTACAACGGTTTTTGACCATTCCCATCCAAGATTTACCCGCTTTCAAATGTTCCCATAAATCTTTAAACGCTTCGGGTGGCATGTCAGGGTGTCGAACCATGTTGTGTGGCTGCCCCAGCAATTCCTCTAAGGTATAACCAGCGACATCACAAAACTCTTTGCTCGCATAAGTGATATGACTGGAAGGAGAGGTAACAGAAAGAAGGTTGTAGTGAGGAGGGTAAGTCACCTCTTTCTGAGTCACGGGTTGATTGATGCGCATAAATTGCCTCTTGATTCATATCCCTGAATGAAAAAATAAGCCACGACTTTTACTTTAGCTTTAACTTAAATAACAATCATTATTATTGGTCTTTTATTAGGTTTAGTTCAGTTTGGAAAAAGTACAAACATCGATATTACCCATTGCTTTTATTGGCGCAGGTCTATACTGAAAAAACGCGTACAAAGGGTGTAAAAGCTGGTATGTCAGTGGGAAGTGACATCAAGATGCAGATGAACTTCTGAAACTTCAATAACTTACTGAAGCGGATTTAGCGCCGATTCGTAAGTTTGGTCAAATTATGGTGCTCAAATTGGATGGGTACGTTAAGCACTTTTATGATTGGCTCAGAAATACCCCTGTGTAGGGGCTGTATCTTGGTGATGAGCAAAAATTACAACGAGTTAAAAACGCTGAAGTGATAAGGCAAAAGGCATTTGCGAAAGGGCTGGAACTGATCTTTGACTTGCCGCGGGAGACTCTTCTATCTTTGGTCGGCTATCCTATGCGTTAGGAGCAAATCATCAACGGAGTCCACAACTCAAATCACCCAGAAAACCAGTGCCAGATAACGCGAGTTCGCTAAAAGGAACTCATTGAATGTGATGGGTTTTGCTGCTTATTTGAACCTTGAGCAGCCATAGAATCTGCGCGGTTTTGTGCTATGATGGCCAACAATATTCGACACTCTTCTCTCATTTGTTGGCAGTGACAATTCATGAAGTTCATCCATACCTCAGATTGGCATCTCGGACGCCAGTTTCACAATGTTTCACTCCTTGATGATCAACGCGTCGTGCTCGATCAGTTAGTTAATTATATTCGAAATCATCCCGTTGATGCCGTTGTCGTTGCTGGCGATATTTTTGATCGCTCGGTGCCGCCTACTGCCGCCATCGAACTGCTCGGCAAAACGATTGATGAAATTTGTGGTGAACTTGATACGCCGATGATCCTGATTCCAGGCAACCATGATGGTGCAGCGCGTTTGGGCTTTGGTGCTTCGCAAATGAAACCCTCAGGGCTGCACATCATTAGCCAGTTTTCACAAATGATTGAACCGGTTGTGCTTACAAGTGAGAGGGCGGGCGATGTGGCGTTTTATGGCATGCCTTACAGCGATCCTGAGCAAGTGCGCGACGCATTTGGCGTGCCGGTGAGCAATTATGATGAGGCGCATCGCGTCTTGGTCGATGAAATTCGCCAGCATTTTGATCCCAAACAGCGTCAGGTGCTACTGAGCCACTGTTTTGTCGATGGGGCGCAGAGCAGTGAGTCGGAGCGTCCACTTTCCATCGGTGGATCTGACCGCGTTAGCTATGAGCATTTTTCCATTTTTGACTACGTCGCCTTAGGGCACCTGCACCAACCACAAAAGCGAGTGGAAGAACAGATTCGTTATAGTGGTTCATTGATGAAATACAGTTTTTCTGAGCAGTTCCAGAAAAAAGGATTCACGTTAGTGCAGTTGGATGAAAACGGTTTTGTCTGCGCAGAACACATCGCGCTCGATGCCCCTCATGACATGCGGGTGATTGAGGGCGAAATGAACGATATTCTCGAACAAGGTAAGCAAGATCCCAATTATCAAGACTATTTGCTTGTTCGCTTGCATGACAAACATGCCATTTTAAACCCAATGGAAAAGTTGCGAGCGGTCTATCCCAATGTTCTTCATTTAGAAAAACCAGGGATGTTAATGAACGTAGAGCAAGGTTTATCGCAAGCTAAATTGGCTCGTAGCGAAGTTGATATGTTTCGTGATTTCTTTGCACAAGCGCAGGATAACCCACTGAGCGAAACGCAAGATGCCGCGATTTGCCAACTCATTCAACAATTGACCAAGTCTTAGGAATCGCGATGAAACCACTCAAACTTACCATGCAGGCGTTTGGTCCATTTGCTGAACGTGAAGTCATTGATTTTACTCAATTGGGTGACAACCCTCTGTTTTTAATCAATGGGCCCACAGGATCGGGAAAAACCTCTATCTTGGATGCGATCTGTTTTGCCCTTTATGGCGAAACCACAGGCAATGAGCGCCAAGGTATGCAGATGCGTTCAGATTTGGCCTCTATCCATCTAGCCACGGAAGTGACGTTAGAGTTTCTGCTACATGGAAAACGCTATAAGGTGATTCGCTTACCTGAGCAAGAGGCGGCAAAAGCACGCGGTGAAGGCACCACCACCAAAAAACACACTGCCGCGCTTTATCTTTGCCAAGATGACGAAGAACTGATCACCAGCAAAACGGCTGAAGTGAAAACGCGAGTGACGGAACTGATTGGATTGAATGAAACGCAGTTTCGCCAAGTCATGGTGTTGCCACAGGGGAAGTTCCGCGATTTGCTGCTGGCGAGTTCCAAAGATCGTGAAGAGATTTTTGGCCAACTGTTCCAAACAGAAATTTACAAACGCATTGAATGGGCGCTAAAAGATAAAGCCAATGCGATTAGTAAAGCCAAAGAAGAGTTTGATAATCAAATTCGTGGGGCGCTAGAGGTGGCGGATGTCAGTGATGAGCAGGCGCTCAAAGAGGCGCTTGTAGACAAAAAGACGCAACTGACGCAGTGGCAAGAGACGGAGAAACACGCTCTCGAGCGTTACAATTCGGCCAAGCAATCCCTATCGGTTGCCAAAGCTCTGGTCGATGATTTTAACAAACTGGCTTTGGCCAAAACGAATTTAGATGCCCATTTGGCGAAAAATGATCAGATGCATCAGTTGGCGCAAAAGCTGGAACAAGCACGTCAAGCCCAGCACCTTGACGCACCGTATCGCCAGTGGAAAAACACACTCAATGATGTTCATGTTCAGCATGGCAAAATTGAACAGCTTAACGCATCATTAAACACACTGTTGTTGCAGAGCAATGAGCTCGAGCAGCAGTGTTTTCAGGCACAGAAAAATGCCGAGCAAATTCCTCAGCTACAACAGCAAACGTATGAATTAGAGACGGTTAAAAGCAAGCTGGTGGAAAAAGCCCAGTTTGAACAAGATATCATTCGTCTTGAAGAAGACGTGCAGAAATTTGCACACCAATTAAAGCGCGTGCAAGAACATAAAGTCGTGATGCAGCAGGAGCTGACGTCCGCCATTGAAGCGTTTGAAAAGGCCAAGCAGCAAGCGGCAGAGATACCGAGACTTGAAGCGCGAGAGAGCGAGCTTAAGCGTCAGATCAGTGACTATGAGCAATACCAGAATCTGAATACAGCGCTGCAGAATTTACTCACACAAACTGAACAAAAAGAGCAGTTACACCAACAAGCCAAGCAGCATTGGCTCAATGCCCAACAGTCCGCGGATAACATTGAGTTGAGTTGGCATAATGGCCAAGCCGCTATTTTGGCGCAGCGCCTTCATCAAGGGGAAGCTTGCCCGGTTTGCGGTAGCCTTGAGCACCCGCAAAAAGCGCAGTTTATTGGTGAGCCTGTGCATAAACATCAGGTAGAGCAGGCCCGTGAGCAGGAAAAAATCGCGCTCGCCCAGCTCAATCAACATCACCAAGAGCTGGAGCTGCACCTTGCACAAGTCAAGCAACAGCAGAAAGCGATTGAGGAAAAAGCAACACAACTCGGTGAGCTGCTTAAGAGCCCGTTAGAAACTTTGCAGGCGCAAACTCTTGAAATCAGTCACACGCTCAAACAGCTGCAAGGGTTAGATCTCGCTCAGCAAGAAAGCCATGTTAAACAATTGACGGAGCGTTGTGCGAAAGGCGAGGAGATGGAAAAAGAACTCGCTCAGCAACATATTTCTAGCACTGCAACGTTGCAAGAAAAAACGCAACAGTTGGCGAAGTTCAGCCAACAAATTGCCGCGCAGTTTAGCCAGGTTGCCCAAGTTGAGCAGGAAATCGCGCAGCTCAAGCAACAAACCACGGCTTTGCAAACGGCAAAAGAGACGATCCAAAAGCGTTTTGAGGAGGTTCAACAAACGCTTGCCGCACGTAAAAGTGAAGTCAAAGCACACAGTGAGATGTTGCTGCAGACTCAGCAGCGGAGTGAGCAAAACCAAACGGCATGGTTGGAGGCGCTGTCTGTATCCTCATTTGACGATGAACCGCACTATTTGGCGCTGCGTGTCGAACCAGAACAGATCGAACAATGGAAACGCGAGATTGAGCAACATCAACAGCAGGCGACACGTTTAGAGCAGAGTTATCAAGACCTCCAAGAGCGTTTGAAAAATCAGCAATCGCCCGAGCTTGAGCAATTAGAGTTGTTGGTGACAACGGCTGAACAGCACTATCAACAGATCAAAAATGAGTTGGATGCGGCACGTTCACTGGTGGCGAAGCTTGAGACCGTACAAGCGAAGATAGCTGAACTGCACACGCATAATCATCGCCTTGAAGAAGAGTACAAGGTCTTTGGTACACTCTACGATGTGGCGAGTGGCAAAACAGGCAGTCGCATTAGTTTGCACCGTTTTGTATTAGGAGTGTTGCTGGATGATGTGCTGATTCAGGCTTCGCATCGTTTGGCGCTAATGAGTAAAGGCCGCTACCAGTTAACGCGAAAAACCGAAGGCTTTAAGGGCACGGCGGGTCGTGGGCTCGATCTGATTGTGGAAGACAGCTACACCGGAAAATCGCGTGATGTAGCCACACTCTCCGGTGGTGAATCTTTCATGGCGGCACTTTCCCTCGCTCTTGGTTTATCGGATGTTGTCCAGTCATACAGCGGTGGTATTCGTTTAGAGACTTTGTTTATTGATGAAGGCTTTGGCAGCTTGGATCCTGAATCACTTGATCTCGCCATTCAAACCTTGGTGGAGTTGCAGCAAACAGGCCGAATGATCGGTGTGATTTCCCATGTGTCAGAGTTGAAAGAGCAAATGCAACAACGGATTGACGTGATACCGTCGCGAGTGGGCTCTTCGATTCGTCTTAAGTCCGCTTTTGCCGCTAATGCCTCAACAAGTTGAGGTGGTAAGTGGGGGTAGCACTCAGATCCTAGCAGTATAAACAGACAAAATCGCCTCGTGAGTTGAGACCAACGATCGAGGCGATTTATTTTCCCCATAACTCTCTTTTATCGACTTATAAATTTAAGTCGATAATCAGTACTTCATTTTTATTGTCAGCATCAATTTTGGGTAGGCTTCTGATTTATTTACCTGCTTAATTTTTTAAGTTTGTTGTCCGGATGTAGTTTTATTTATTAAAATATTGATATTTATCGTATTTTTATTTGGTTGTTATAGAAGGGGAAAGTATAACTTTAATTTATATTATGAATCCAAATGCTAATTGGTAATTAATTGGTCTGGTTGATATGTTGCCTTTATTATTGTCAATAATAAGGCGGGATAATGTCTTTAAAAATAAAAAAAGCGAAAATAGGAATCGCTATATCAAGTTTGCTCTCCTCCATCTCACTTAATGCGACCACTCTGCCGTCTCCGGATTGGCATGAGTTCACGATGAGTGATGGATCGGTACGTGAAATGCGTCTAATGGGGAATCAAGCGTTAGCGTGGTACCAAGACCGTGAAGGCACCATTTATCTCTATCAAGGAGAGACTTGGTACTACGGTAAATACGCAGAATTTGATGGCGAGGGCAGAGTGGTCTCAACAGATGTTGTTGTTACTCAAGCTTCGCAAAGTCCAGCGGCCTCTAATTCATCACTTCACCCAGTAAAGCCAGCTCGAATTAGCTTTGATGAAGGACATTCGTCAGACATCAACACCACTGAGCACCATTCTGCTACTTTACGAATCCGTCAAGCAGATCAACCTGTTACTCAACCTTTGCTTGTGGTTCAAGTCAGCTTTAATGACGAGGTGATGGTCAATGACTTTACTAACCGAATTTTTGGTCAGAATGGGCAAAGCGTTAGAGATTACTTTCTCAAGAACAGTTACAACAAGTACGTTGTTACTCCAGCACGAGAAACGCAAGGTACAGCGAATGATGGGGTGATCAACATTTCATTAGATATGGCGCATCCTGATTGTCACTCCAAAGAGGACAATACTTGTACCACCAGACAACGTGCCGTTTTTTCGGCTGCTTACGCCGCGCTTGATCAGTATATTGATTTGTCCACTTACGACAGTAATGGTGATGGTTTTATCAAGCCTTCAGAACTCTCAGTGATGTTCGTGTTTGCGGGTTACGATGCGGCGGCTGGCGGTAATCGTCGACCTTACATTTGGCCTCATAAGTTTGCCCATAACAATGAAACCATCGATGGTGTCACCATCAATGCGTATTGCTTGTTTGCTGATTTTCAAGGCGACCACCAGTCAACAATGGGCGTTATTGCTCACGAACTCGGTCATTTGATGTTGGGTCTTCCAGATTTGTATTCTTATGAGCATGATGGTTCTATAGGTCATTGGGGTTTGATGGGCGGTGGTTCATGGGGCCGCAAACCTGGCGACCTTTATTCTGGCGACACGCCTGTCAATATGACGGCATGGAGCAAAGAAGCATCAGGCTTTTTGGAACCAGATGTTTTAAACAGTAACCAAAGCTATACCGTCAACACCTCTCAAGGTGAAAGCGTCATCTATCTTGATCCGTACTTACAGAAAATGGGGCCAAGGCTCTACTTGCAAAACCGCCGAAAAGTCGACTACGACAGAGCATTGCAAGGAGAAGGCCTGTTGGCGACCTCTGTGGTGATTGACAACAAGTTCAACAGTACTGGCCCAATGCAGGTGCAAATATTCCAAGCGGACGGGCTAGATGAACTAAACGCAGGAGGGTGGAGTGACAATGGCGATGTTTTCCCGGGCAGCAGCAATGTTACCTTACTTTCTGATGACTCAACGCCTTCATTAAGGTTGAACACAGCTGGGCGCAATACCGGCATCACTATCAGTGATATTGTCAGTACTAATCAGCATTCAACGTTGACACTGCAATTGCCAGATCAGCGTGGCAAACATGCGTGGATGACCTCATTTGTACGTCAATATACGCAATATGATCGCCGAATTAATGCACTCGGTTTTGCGGTGGATGTGCATTTTGAAAACACCTCATTAGATGGCATTCATTTTTATGCGCAGAAAAGTGATCAGACACAGCCTATGGAATATAAGGTGACCAAATATCCTTATCAAACCAACTGGCGTGGCGAAGTGACTTTTAAGGCGGAAGATGGCGTTGAAATTGCTCGTGGGCAACTGAATTCCGATGGTGGACGGGCGATGTTCCCACAACCATTCGCATTGACACAAGAGCGTCACCTCATTGTGGTTGAGCTAACCAATGCAATACCCGAGTTTTCAACTTCTTATTACGATGCTTATCTCAGCGATGGCATTCGCAAAGAGCAGTTCTACGCTGACAATACCACGTTACAAGGTGGCCGAATGAACAGCGCGCGAGGTCGAAACTTCCCGTTTGCAGCACTACTACAAACCCAAGTTAACCCGCTTCCTCTCGCACTGGACGATCAATTCCAAGTTACTCAGGGCCAGAGTGTGCAGCTCAACCTAATGAACAATGATACCAACTTAATACCTGGTCACAGTTTTCAGGTTGAGCTCATGACCCAGCCAAGCAAAGGAACTGTGAATGGAAAAGAGTATCAAGCTGATTTGGGGGCTGAAGGCGTTGATGAGTTCCAATATCGTTTGCGCGACAGTGAAGGAAACGTGAGTAACACGGCAAAAGTGTCTGTTACTGTGCTGGCGATTAACAAACCCCCGGTCATTTCGGCCAAAGTGGTTAATGACGTCGTGTACGTTGGAGGACTCGTTGAGCTGAGCGTTAACAAAGTGGAGGATGAAGATTCCAAAGCGTTTAGTTACCAATGGCAGCAGATTTCCGGTCCAAAAGTGACGCTACGCAATGGCCAGCAGAAAACCAGCAGTTTTGTGGTTCCTGAAGGTGTGGCAGCGAGTGATGTCATGCACTTCAAGGTCACTGTGACTGATGATGCCCAAAACGAAGTCAGCCAAAACGTGGAAGTGAAGGTGAATAACCATCAGCCTGAAGCGCAAAATGATCACGGCCAAATAAAAGCTGGGGAAGTGAAACGCTTTAGAGTGTTGGACAACGATATTGAGAAAGATGGCGAGACGCTCACTTTAACTCGTATCGTCTCTCAGCAAGGGCTGGGTAAAGCGAGCCTTTCAGGAAATGAAATTGAATTTAGTGCACCAGCGACTTTCGGTAGTGAAACGAGCACAACGGTGACGTATGAGATCAAAGACCCTCAAGGACTGATGTCTCAAGCAACATTGATCATTCAGTTTGTTAAACCGAAGGCTTTAGTGATCGATAACATCACCCTTGAAGGACGTGAAGATGAAAGTGTCATCCTCAACTTGCAGCAATTAGCAGGCAAAGGAGGAGAGGTTAAGATTGTGGAACTGCCGAGAAATGGGCTGATTCACAATGGTCAATATGTACCCCAAGCGAACTTTGCTGGCAAAGACAGTTTCACGTTCCAAGTGACGAATGTCGAGGGGACGACCTCAAATATTGCCACGGTTTCGATCAACATTCTGCCAGTCAACGACTTACATACTTTTCGTGTTAACGCCTCTAAGTTGCAAGTCAGTGCGGACGAGCGTATTGAACTGTCGGTTGTGCAATTAAAAGACATTGATTCCAACAACCACCAGTTCAATTGGAAACAAGTCTCTGGGCGTAAAGCGACAATACTTAATGCGGATAAGTCGGTTGCAATCGTCGTGATTCCTTCTCAATCCGTTGGCAATGAAAAGCTTGTGTTCAGTGCAACGGTTCGTGACGAACAAGGAGAGGCGGTTACTCATAGTTTGACATTAACGGTGCATGCCACGACGCCTAGTGTGAAGCAGGGCAAACTTAAGCTCAAGTTTGGTAGCTCACTGAATGTGAAGCCTCTTGAATCTGAATACAAAGGGAAGTTCCAACTGCGTATTACGCGCCCAGCAGAACATGGTGAAGTGCAAATTGTGAATCAGGAATTGATTTATCAAGCCCCGTCTCAAACAGCATTAACCATGATCGACAGATTCAACTATGAAGTTCTTTTTGATAACGGAGAGAGCAAGCAGGGATGGTTTGAAATAGAGTTGTCGCCAACCAGCACGATTTCTGGCCAAAATGATGATTCAGACAACCCACCAACAGCTGATTCTGGTGGTGAAGATGCGGGTTCTCTAGGCTTTGGATCGGCATGGCTAATGGCATTCGTTTTACTGTGGCGTAGAAGAAAGAGCTAGGAAACCAGACATTCGGCAGTTTCCATTACCAGCAAAAGAAGAGGTGTTTCACCTCTTCTTTATTGTTTGTTCGAAATGAAATCAACTGTAAACTTCGGCGATAATGCATTGAAATCCTTATTGTTTGCCGCGAAATATCTTGAATATCCCATTCATGAGAAAAATTCCGCTGTCAAGTTTATTTAAGGTATGACGTGCCAACTATCAGGATGAAGTTTCGTATGTGACCGTTGTCACATATTCGTCAGTCAGTTTACATAAAGATTAATTCACAGTTCGAATAAATGCCTCATGATGATAATACTGCTCTGCCTATATGGGTTCTGGCTTGAGGAGAATTTTATTTACAATTTTATTACAAAGGAAAATACATCATATAAGCTGTGTTTATAGTTGCATAAACAATAGTTTTTTGTAACTCGCGTAGCGTATTGATATTTTTGTCTTGATTTTAAAAATCAGAAATACCAAGTACACAAAAAAACTATAAAACTGGGTAACATCAAGGTAGATAGCTGTCATGAAAACCGTTCATAGAATGATCGACGTAAAATATCTTCGGACATTTTCACAGGTTGCAAAACACAAAAGCTTTACAGCTGCAGCCGAGTCACTATTTATGACTCAGCCCGCTGTGTCGCAGCATATCAAAAAGATCGAAAATACAATTGGGGCTAGTATTTTTGTTAGAAAAGAGGGATTTGGGCTTACGAAACACGGTAAGGTGTTATTAGAATATGCGGATCAAACAATGTCCATGTATGAAAAGCTATTCAAAGATTTAGAAAAAGTGGATACGAGAGAGCAATATAACATTGCGATTGCAGATTCGTTCTGTCCTATTCTCGTAGAAAAAGTCGTGAGCGAATTTCGTGCACTGAATAATACAGACTTAGCGATCACCAGTTTTAGTACAACGTCTACGATCGATATCGCTAACTTCGATGTAATATTCAGTCTCAATCGATTGAGCTCTGAAAATGGTAATTCTTATCAGTTAAGATCATCAAGTTATGTAATTAGTCACACAGCATGTATAGACTTATATGAGTGCTATCCGTTCCGAGTGGTTTATTGCAACTCCTTGTCGAAAACCTTGGTTCAAGAATTACTGAAAGAGAACAAAATCGATACGCGGTTTGTCTCAAGTTGGGTAAGCACGAGTTCTGCAAGACTGATGAACAAAGAGTTGGAAAACCATGGCACCATCATGGTTTGTCCTGATTGGTCAGTTAGAGAGCCTAACTACAAGAAGATTCCCACTAGCCAACAGGTCAATATGAATGTTTGGTTTAGTGAAGGGATGTCTGATGAGTTAGACAAAATTGGCTTAAAGGCGAAACTCAACGATCTTTTTGAACAGCATCATTAGCAGCTATCTGAGGACCAACAAGCTTAATAGCATAAACAAACAGCATGATGCAGAAATAGGTATTCCGTAAGGGATGCCTATTTTTTTTATCTCCTTCTTGGCAATCAAACAATACACATAAACACCTATTACGGTGATTCCACCAAATAAGCCGATATAGCAAATGGCTTCAATAGCATAGTCGGGTTTTACGCCCACCATCATGACTGGAAAGTATTTTGCGTCACCACCGCCCCAGAATCCAAACAACCACAATATAAAACTTAATGCAAAGCATAATGTTGCAATTAAAAAGGAGTGTAATAAATAACCATTTAGAAAAGCAAAAATAAAGCAACAAAGAAAAGCAAAAACAACGGTGTGGTTCGATATGACGCGAGATTTGGCATCAGTAAATGATGCGTAGAGTGCTGTAAAAATATTAATGTTATGGCGAGTGGCATAAATGTTTCCAAAAATAAAGCCTATTTTACATTAATTTTTACTCCGTTAATAACTATTATATTTATAGTGCTATAACGTTTTTTTATCATAATTTTGCATTATGTATATATAAATCTTATTCATTGGCGTTTGTTATTCCATTAGTTTAATTTGTCTTCACCCCATAACGACACATTTTAAAGTTAATAAGAGGATAATATGTTTAACAAAGTTATGACAAAAGCGATTGAGTGGAAGTTAAACCTTAATCAAGGTCTTCGATCTCTAAATGAAGATAAACGCGGTGTAACGGCGGTAGAATACGCGATTATCGCAGTGGCAATGTCTGCAATTATTTTGTTTGTTTTCAAGGATGGTACTCTAAAGCAAACTCTTAATAATGCGATGAGTGCTATTTCATCAAAAATGACAGAAGCTGGAACCGTTAGTGGCACAGGTGGCACAGGTGGTGCTGCAGGTGGTGGTGCAACAGGCGGTTAATTACTTCCCAATATAGAATGGAGGGAAACCTCCATTTTTCTCTTAATAAAAAAGACAAAACAATGAATAGAGCCATTATCATTCTCTTCCTTTCCCTTGCAATATTCAGCACGCTGTTTTTTCTTATGGGTGATATGTTTGAGACTGAAGAAGTTGTCGCAGCAGAACCTGTAGTTGAACCCACTGTAGTCTTGCTTGAATTGGTTCAAGATGTTGAAAAATCTGGGATTGTATCTAAGTCTGTGTACAAGGAAGTTGAAGTTAAGCTATCTGAAGCGCACAGCAATCGACACACACTAAAGAATGAACTGAATATCCAACCGGGCGCGCTTTTTAACCGACCCTTACTCAAAGGAAGCATATTGTCAAACGATATGATCAGTAATCCTGGTGATCGTGATTATATGTTTCTGTCTCTAAAAAAAGATGAAGTGCCTTATTATTATGAACCATCAAGTTCTAATATTATCGAAAATATTACTTTGCAACCGGGTGACAGCGTCAGTTTTGTTTCCACTACATCATCAAGATCTAATCTATTAGAAAATGGCTACAAAGATATTGGACATCTCGTTAGTAAAATCATTATTAGCGATGCAAAGGTCATACAAGTCATTAAGTCAGATAGAAATGTAAATTCTACAAAAACTTCTGAGTCGCAAAACAGTTTGGTAATTGCGTTGAAAGTACCTCAGGTATTGAAGCTAGAAATGGCACAAAAGATTGGTGATATCAGTATTGTTCCTTCCAGCGTAGCCAAACGTTACTTGTCAATTCGCAGTAGCGACATTCTGGAAGATCAATTTGGCGTTAGAGAATTACGTGGTAAGGAATAAAAATGAAAAAAACATTAATGTGTTTACTAATCACCACGATTGGCTTTGTCTCTTCATCGGTTAATTCTAATGAACTAATGAATTTAAATCAGGGATCAGCAAAAACCATTTCGTTGAAACGTCAAATTTCAACCGTATTTGTAGGTGATCCAGAAATTGCCGACTATAAAATCATCGATGAAACCAAAGTAGTGGTTTACGGTGTTGGCCTTGGTGCGACGTCGGTGATTGTCTATGACCGCTCTGGAAATGAACTTTACAACGCGGAAGTGGTGGTTAACAAAAGTCTGCGATTGGTGAAACAGACCTTGATTGCCCGTTTTCCAGATGAGTCTGTCAACATTACCAATGTAGGCGAGCAAGTTATTCTCGACGGGGTGGTAAGTAGTGAGGAAATAAAAGCTCAGATTTATCGTACGGTCGGCGAAATGCTTAAGAAAAGCGTCACTCGTAATACGCTTACTCTACAAGATACGAGCGGTGGACAAGTTGATTCTTTGGATTACACCGCCACTTATATTTACGACAACATTATCAATAATCTCAAGGTGCTGACTACCGAGCAGATCAACGTCAAACTGACTGTCGCCGAAGTCTCGAGCTCGTTTCTATCTGAGCTAGGTGTCTCTTATTCAGACAGTGGTCAGGCGGGACGTTTTGTGAACAAACTGCTTGATTTCACCGCTCAGGACATCGTTGCAGTAATTACCGCAAGTGGTGACGACCAAATTGGTCGTGTACTTGCCGAACCCAATCTTTCGGTGATCTCTGGTGAAACCGCAAGCTTTCTTGTCGGTGGTGAGTTGCCAATCGCCATCCGTGATGAGAGCGGAATTAGCGTGTCTTATAAAGAATATGGTGTGAAGTTGTCTATGGTCGCCAAGGTGACGGATTCGGAAAACATTCGTTTATCACTTTTGCCAGAAGTCAGCTCTATCGACGAAGAAAATAAGACCGCGAATGGTTTGATCAATGTGCCAGCGCTACGTACACGTAAAGCTCAAACAACCGTTCAACTAAAGGATGGCCAGAGTTTTGTGTTGGCAGGTTTGTTAACGTCAGAAGAGCGCGAGTCATTAAGCAAAATCCCTGTATTGGGTGACATTCCTATTCTTGGCGCTTTGTTCAGCCATACAAAATCCAATCAAACCAAGACTGAATTAATCATTGTCGCCACGGTGAACTTGGTTGACCCAGTAAAAGCGGAAGACATCAAACTACCAAGTTTCCGTCGCACCAGTGATATCGAGCGTCTACTGAGAATCGACCTCTCATCAATGAATGAACCTGAGTTGGAAGATACGTTGAACAAAGGGGGATTCAATTAATGAAAAAATGGTTATTGATTTTATTTGTTTTGCTTTTGAACGCTTGTTCAAACGTTAATATTTCAAACACCAGTGTGATGGAACAGCTTCAAGAGAGCTATGAGTTTGATGCAACAGGCAAAGAGTATTCGGTATCTCGCGCCATGTCATTTATTAATGAAGTCAATGAGCGTGAACCAAAAGCAAAATTCAAGATTTACTATCAGCCAAGTGCGAGCGAATTTATCGATAAGCTATTGGTGCAGCTAAAAAGTTCAAAAATTAGCAAGATCCGCTATGAAGTTGAAATTGCACCGAATGAACAGAAAAAAGCCATTCTGATTCAAGCTCAGTATGTTCATATCCGCAGTCAGAACTGTGGAAGCCTCGCTTTTTCAAGCAAAGATGAATACCGATTCGGTTGTGCGTTAGAACACAACCGAAACATTAGTCTGGTCAACCCATTGAAGAGTACTTACTGATGATGGATCTCGATACATTATTTAAAAGTTCATCCTCAAAAAGAAAAGGTGGCAACACCAACCAAGATTTGATCGTTTCTGACGATGCGGGATTTCTTGCTGCCGTTGATGAACTGTACGCAATCGAGGGGTTTGAAAAGCCCCTCAAAGTAACCGATTTGGATGAAGAGACAACGTGGAATCGCAGTGACGTCACCTTAAATCACGTCATTTTGGATATGCGTAATAACCAAAACATGGTGGATGAGGTTTCTGATATTGCGACCCGTCTTGATGTCAGCATCAAGCTATTGGTTATTAGTAATTTTGACTCGATCAAGCTACGAGACCGTGTTCAGTCATGCGGTGCCAGTTACATTCTTTGGGATGAAGAGCTCGATGGATTATTAGCGAGCTTAAAGCGTGACATTGCAGAAGCATCAAAAAGCGGTAAGACGCGAATTGCGAAAAGGATCCTTATCCTGGGCACAAAAGGTGGTATCGGGGTTTCTTGTATTAGTAGCGTGTTGGCCAATGCATTGGTTAAAAATGCCAACCTAAAAACCCTAGTGGTTGATCACGATTCTGGTGCGATGAATGGCGATATTTTTCTCGGTGTTAAGGGGTACAAAATCAAGGAAAACAGTATCGATTTGAATCAGTCAGAGATCGATTCTGCCATTGCCACCACGTATCTGTGTAAAGTGACCGAAAAGCTGGACTATTTGGCTCTGGAAAAAACCACCGCGTGTCTGAGCGATCATGCCTCGACTCTATTTAGCCTCTCTTCGGAACTGGTTGATAAATATAACTTTATTATTGATTCTGTGCCGATGAGCTCCTTTGAAGAGGTTCACGACCAAGATTTGGCGGACAAATATCACCGGATTTATTTAGTTTGTGAACCGTCGGTCTCTTCATTACGCGCTTACAACCGATTCAAAAAGAAAATCGGTAAGGCGGAGCATCAAGTGATTTTCAGCCAGACACGTCCTCACAAAGATTATTTGGTGACCCTAAAAAATGCCAAAGAGCGAATCAAATGCCATTCGTCTGTCGACTTTGCCTATGAACCGGGTTTGGAGCAAAAGCTGATTCAAATGGGAACCAGTGGCTTGATGAAGAGCAAATACGCGACGTCTATCGCTGAAATGGTTTCGTCTCTTACCGGAAAGCAAATCCAGACTAAAAACGCTAAGAAATTCACGTTGTTTAAAAAATGAATCAACTAAAGCAGATCTATCTCGACTTACGAGATGAAATTTTTGACGCGATTGATGCTTCAACCTTAAGTGAAATCAGTAATGAAGAGCTGGCGGAGCAGTTGTCGGAGTCGGTCAATATCTTGATCGACAAAAAGCAGCTTCAGGTAAGTTCGCTAAAGCGCGCCGAGCTTGTTAAAGCGCTTTACGACGAGCTTAAAGGATTGGGACCGCTGCAAAAATTGGTCGAAAATGATGATATCTCGGACATCATGATCAATGGCCCATACGACGTCTTTATTGAAATTGGCGGTAAGGTAGAAAAGTCACCGATCCAATTTGTCAATGAAAAGCAGTTGAACACCATCGCTAAGCGCATCGCGTCGAATGTTGGTCGCCGCATCGATGAGTCTTCTCCTTTGTGTGATGCGCGATTAAAAGACGGTAGCCGTGTCAATATCGTTATTCCTCCATTGGCGATTGATGGCACCTCCATCTCTATTCGTAAATTCAAAGAGCAAAAGATCAAACTAGAAAACTTGGTTGAATTTGGCGCCATGTCGATAGAAATGGCCAAGTTGTTGTCCATCGCCAGTCACTGTAAGTGCAACATTTTGATCTCTGGTGGTACCGGCTCGGGCAAAACAACCTTGCTTAACGCTCTGTCGGGATTTATCGGGGAAGGCGAACGTGTGGTCACCATTGAAGATGCGGCCGAATTGCAGTTGCAAAAGCCTCATATCGTTCGGTTAGAAACACGTCAAGCAAGTGTTGAAGGCACGGGGCAGATCACGGCTCGTGACCTCGTTATCAACGCTCTGCGTATGCGTCCGGACCGTATTATTGTCGGTGAGTGTCGTGGTGCAGAAGCTTTTGAGATGTTGCAGGCGATGAACACTGGCCACGATGGTTCAATGTCTACATTGCACGCCAATACGCCGCGAGATGCAATTGCACGTACTGAAAGCATGGTGATGATGGCAACTGCGTCGCTACCATTGGAGGCGATACGCCGCACCATCGTGAGTGCGGTGGATTTGATTGTTCAGGTAAGGCGTCTCCACGATGGCAGCCGTAAAGTCATGTACATCAGTGAAATTGTCGGGCTAGAAGGTAACAATGTGGTGATGGAAGATATTTTCCGATTTGAAACCACAGGCAGCTTTGATGGAGGCAAGATCCAAGGTGAGTTTCGTTCACCTGGTTTGTCAAAGCGCTCGGTTATTTATGAGCGAGCTCGTTTCTTTGGTTTAGAAGATACGGTGCAGGAGTTGTTCTCATGATGTGGCTAATGGTGCTCTCTTGGGTAGCTCTTGCTATCTATTTTGTCACGCATAAGAAGAAACAAGAAAAAGCGATTCAGCGTATTATCGAGCTCGAACAAGATTTTGAAGGGGTTAAAGGGCAAAGAACCGTTATTGATGCGCAAAAATTTGAAGTGAGTTTTCGCGCCAAAGTTCGTCGTCATTTTAAAGCGTTTGTGACCATTTTGATGCCCAATCCAATTAAAAAGATCGGGTTGTTCTTGTTGGTCACGGCGATCGCGCTCTACTTTATCAACGACTTTATCTTGCAGATGGATTTGTTGACGCTGCTGATGTATGCGCAACCCCCTTTATTTGTCGTGTTTGTGATTAAACTTCAGCAAGCCAAAGCGGCTAAGTTTAAAGAAGATTTTCCCGATGCGCTTAACATACTTTCTGGTGCGCTCTCTTCAGGTCAAAGCATCGTTCATGCATTTGAGTATGTGGGAAATCAGCTGCAAAACGACGTAGGGAAGCAATTTAAGCTGATGGCGGAGCGCTTGCTGATTGGTGAGGACCCCGATGATGTTCTGTCTAGAAGTGCCGCCTCTTTCCCATATGTAGAATACTTTTTCTTTGCGGCGACTATTCGCATAAACCTGAGTCGCGGTGGCCAATTAAAAGAAGTTATCTCTCGTATTAACCGCATCATGTTTGAAGCGCGCGCCGTCGACAAAAAGAAAAGTTCGTTAACGTCTGAAGCGAGAATGTCAGCCAAAATCATTGCTTGTTTACCCGTTATCTTCTTGTTGATTTTGAAATTTACAAGTCCAGAAAATTATAATTATGTAATGTTTGAGGAAGGTGGGAAACCGATATTTTACTACGTTCTTACTAGTGAGATTATTGGATTTATTTGTATCTGGTTTATTTTGCGGGGAGTGAAATCATGAATTTTTCTCTTCCTAGTGTCATATTTATTTTAGTTGCACTTGTTGTTTCTGTTATTGTGGCTATTTTTACCTTAAAAATGTGGGATGAAACCAGAGCAGAAATATCGGTTAGAAAAATAATTGGTTCAACCAAAGAGCAACAGAAACGTGATGATCTTTTTTTGTCATTTTTTAAACGTTTTAGTTTTAATAAAGAAGAAACCAAAAAGAAACTGGTCGCCGCGGGGATCTATAGTGACTTTATCGCTCAAACTTACTATCTATTTAAAATAGTACCTCTGTTCTTAACGATTGGAGGTGGCTTACTAGCAGTGAGTCAAGAGGTCATTGATTTGAATGAAATGATACTAATTGGTGCTTTTGCGTTAATTATTTTTGTTGCTGGTCCGGATTTATACATATCTTCGAGAACGAACACTATCACACGTCACGTCAGCTCACGCTTGCCATTTCTGTTGGATTTGATGAATGTGTGTGTCCATACGGGTATGACCATTGAAGCGACACTCGAGTACCTTGCTAAAGAGCTGCAAACGGTTGATAAATATTTGGCATTTACTGTTAATGTTACGGTGCAAAGATCCAAAGTGATTGGAATAGAAAAAGCGCTTGAGGAATTTTATGAAATGGTGCCCTCAAGTGAAGCACAAAGTTTTGTTATGACGCTTGTTCAAAGTTTGAAATTTGGTTCTTCAGTCGGCCAAGTGTTAGGTACGCTTGCCACCGATATTCGTCAAATAAATATGATGGAACTTGAAGAAAAAATAGGCAAGCTTGGTGCGAAAATGTCAATCCCTATGATTATTTTTATCATGGTGCCAATAATTATTTTGATTATTGCTCCTGGCATTATGAGGATGTTAACTGATGGCTAAATGGATAATTAAATTATTAATTCTTTTCTCGATTGTAGGTTGCTCATCTATTAGTTCGGAATTGCAAACTAAAGAACGTTTGTTATTGAGTTCTGGTGAGAATCAGCAGTTGGTCGAATTCTACAAGGGTAATTTGGCAGAAGTGCCAAGTTATAAGGTGAAATTGGTTAACCTCTATTTAGATATGGGGGATATCAAGTCAGCCGAACTTTATACCAATACTTATACAGCCAAAGACCTAGATGAACCAGATTATATCTACAGTTTGGCGAACTTAAATTATAAGAAAAAACGCTACGATTCGGCATTGCAAGAGAGCGAGAAATTCCTCGATGAAGGTGGAGATGAGGCGGCCTATCATCTGTTGGTTGGTAAGATTTACGCGCAACGTAAAGAGTATGAAACGGCTATTCAACATTTCGAAGAAAGTCGTAAAAGTGGCGCTTCGGATAGAGAGGCGGGCAACAATATCGCTGTGGTTTACCTTTTGCAAAATCGTTATGTCGAAGCGACGGAAATTCTTTATGACCTTTATGTCGCTATGCCAAGTGATGCCAAAGTTCGGTCAAATCTCATCATCTCATCTGTGCAGTCCAACCGCCCTGATATTGCTCTGGAAGTGCTAAAACATGAAAAGGGCGAAGAAGAAGCGAGAAAACAGTTGGCGGCATTAATGAAAACTGTCAACAAAGGAAAGAACAAAGGGAAGAAAGCCGTGCAGCCACAAGTCGCTCAAATAAACAAAGACACGACCCGAGCTACTGTTGTACAGACTGCTCAAGTGACACCAAAAGCGCCAGAGGAAGCGAAAAAAGTGGAGCGGGTCAAGCCAGTTGATAACGTAGTGCCTGTAAGTAAGCTCGATGTGAATAACCTCAAGCCTAAAGCGCCATCACTGTATCGTATTCAAGTGCTGGCTTCATACAAAGCGGTACCGAACGACTATCTCAATTTCCTAAAAGCAAACTACGGTACCGTCTACTCGTATACGCATGGTTTATGGAAGCGCTACTGCATTGGTGAATTTACTGACATAGAGGAAGCGAAAACCTTTCTTAATAGCTTAAACATCAAAGGTGCCTTTGTTGTGGATTACACCAAGAAGAGGTATGTCGAGCTATGAAAAAAAGGCAGAAGGGTGCCTTAACCGTTGAGGTTGCACTTGGTTTACCTGTTTTACTCATCATGGTGTTTAGTTGGATTGAGCTCTGTATGCTGAGTTATTCAATGAGTGTTTCCGATCATGCTTTGACACTGTCGGTTATCAAGACCAAAAAAGCGGGAACATCCAATGCCACGACTCCACAGGAGTATCAAAAACTGTTGGAAAAAACCATTAACGAAAATGCCGGTGTGGCGTGGAAATACTTGGCCAAAGAAGAAAGCGTTAATATTACGGTTGATTATTTCAAAAACTATCAAGACTTTGTGACTTGCAATGTCGGTTATGACGACATTGAAACTTGTCCTGAACGAAAAGACAAACCGAAGGATATGGCGATAGCGATGTATCGTATGCAGTACACCTACAACACGATTTTGGATGGTATTTTGCCAGACTTTCAAGTGAGGCGTGAGCTTATGGCTATTCAAGAATATGAGCGTTGCGCATTCAAAATTGGTGGAGGGTCGGGTTGTGAAAGCTAAGCAACAGGGTGCTTTTATGGTGGAGCTAGCGCTAGTTCTCATGTTTTTTTCAGGCCTGTTTGTTGTGATGGCCAATTATGTTGTTGCCATCAATACCAAAGGACTACTCGACCGCGCCGCTTATTCACTCACAACGATCATGGCGGAAAGAAAGCAGTTTTTTGATGGTGAGTTGGATATCTGTGGTAGAGGCGATCCTTACTGCTCTGAAACAAAGAGAGCCGTGAACTATCTATCCAAAGCCTCCCTAAAGCGCATGATGCCGGGCTTTGAAGAGGTTAAGTTCGGCGTGTTTGTCGAGCAGCTGGCGGTAGATGGCGATAAGCCAAGCAACTTTCGCAAACGTTATAAAAATTTTAGTAGTGGCGCGACCGACGGTTGCAATTTGCCAAATCTAGACAGTCTCACTAAAGAAGAGGCACTAGAGCTGTTGCCAATTACCTCTCGCAACCGTCGGCTACCGATGTATCAAATCACGCTTTGTTACGAAACGCCGTTTAATATCTTTGGCTTGGCTGAGGGTAATGTCATTAAAGCGGTATCCACGTCATTTTCGTTTGCGAGGGTCTAGTATGTCCATCAAAAAGCAACAAGGGGTCGCAGGCATTATCTTTATGGGTATGTTGCCAGCACTTGTCGTCATTATGGTGTTCTCGATGCAAATGACTCAAAGGCATATGGCACACGCCAAAATTACAGAAGCGGCGGAAGTAGCGAGCTTGGCTTTAATTGCGAGTCCAAAAGAAAACGATGAGAAAAACCAAGAATACGCGCAAAAGATTGTTGACCACTATATTGAAGATAATAAAGGCGAAGTCGTGGCTCGAGTGTTTAATCGACGCTGCGAGTACAAAGACGGCTGCGTGCAGCGCAGTGGCGAACTAGCGCCTTTTACCGATTTTGTCGTGTCTGCCAAAACAAAGCACGACTCCTGGATTTCTTACAATGACGGTGAAATGGGATTAACCAAAGACTTTGAAGTTATGGGAACGTCTACGTCTAGAAAATTTCTACCGCAACCTCTAGATATTTACTTCATTATCGATATGAGTGGCTCGATGGTGAATCCTTGGGGAAGAAGTGGCAAGAGGAAATATGATGTAGTCGCAGAAACGATCAACCGAATCGTGGACGACCTGCGGGAGTTTAAAACAGATAGGAAGAGCCGAGTGGCGGTGATTGGGTTTCACCATACTGCAGTTAAGCAGGTTGGCAGGCAGCGTACGGCGTTTGACTATTCATCATATAGGACGCCGTCTGGCACGGTGAATAATATGTTTACGGCACCGAAAATCCACTCGCGGAACGATTCCGGCAATATTAAAACATTCGAGGATATCCCCTTAACTGAAGACTATGACGCTTTTCTAGCTAAGTTCAACAGTTCAAATTATTACGCTTCCCCAAACGGCCTAACTGAATCTTGGCAAGGCATTATTGGTGCAGCTCAAATGGCTGAGCAAGCCACGGACTTAAATCCAGAGCAAGTATTTATTTTGCTTTCTGATGGTAGAGATGGTGATTTTGTTCGCTACTACTTGGAAGGTAGGCAGTGGCGTGAAGTTCGATACAATAAATATCTAAACAGACTTGTAAAGGCAGGTTTGTGCGAAAAGTTAAAAACGAAAATTTCACAAAAAAGGAACGTTTTCCAAAGTGAAAACCCAAGCGACAAAGCGTCAAAGACCAAAGTGACGATGGGTGTTATTGGGGTTAACTACGTTGTAGAAAAAAACGATGGGATTGGCGACTGCTTTGGTCACGACAATATCTATCATGCCAAAGAAGGCAATGACGTATACAAATATATTTTGAATCTCATTAATGAAGAGACAGGTAGACTTAAGGATTAAAATGAAAAAAACACTGCCTTTACTGTTACTGGTGCTGCTTTCCAATTATGCCCAGGCCAATTGTGTCAATACATCAGAAGAACAGATCATAACCAAAACATTGCTATCAACGCATTACAAAACCACACAAAGCGAAGGCTCGATTGTGGTTGATGAAGGACAGACGGAAGCCCGAGTCTTGAATCGTGATGTGCAGAAAGTAAAAGCACAAAACAGCAGTGAACATTGCTTCTTCGATGAGAAAAAAATGTCACTGGTGCTGAATTACCAGCACAACAAATTTGGTTTAACCGATATCCATCAAGATGCGATTCGTAGCTATATCGGTATTGTTGACCCAAATCGTAAAATTTCAGTGGAAGGGCATGCCGACAGCACAGGCTCAGATACTTACAATAAGCAGTTGTCTGCAAGACGTGCAAACACCGTCGCCCGTTTCCTCAAAAATGATTTGGGTTTAGGCAATCGAATCGTAGAAAAAGCGTTCGGTGAAACCACGCCAATCTGTGCCGCGGAAGAAAACCAGCAGAATGGTTGTAACCGTCGAGTCGTTCTCACTTTGGAGTAGCCGATGGGCTTTCTGGCGGTTATCTGCATTTTGATCATGATGTGCGGAGCTTTGAGCGGCATTTAGCCTTTTACCGCTTAAAGTGATTAAAAATCCCCTTATTTTAATCAGATAAGGGGATTTCTTTTTGTTCCCCCCAACGCCTTGACACAAGGGTTTTTGAGAGTTTCTCATGGTGCCCTAACTGGTACGCCAAGTCGTTTGGGTATTTGTGTCTTGAGGAAGGTTGTTATGCGAGTTTATTGCTGACAGAACAAGCCTAGCTTAGCCGTTTGGGTAATTTGATATTCGCCTTTCAGGTTACGGTAAACAATCGTATTCCATTGGCTGCCATTCTCTAGCTGAAATTCTATTGCGTAGTTAACACCACTGACCACTTGAGTATGAACCGATGTGATTCCTTTTAGTGGCGAGTTTGTGTTCATTTGCTCTAACACTGCGTCCACGGCTTGCATAACTTGATGATCGACTTCTGCATCGTGCCACCCTCCTGGCATGCTCGCTTGGGAGTCGCAGATAGCTTTACCAACACGGTTATTTGAAGTTTGTCCTTGAGGTTCTTGCTGACATCCTGCCAGTAAAATTAGCGTTGCCGCTGCAACTGCTAGTTTTGCTTTCATGGGGATACCTTGTAGTGAATTGAAAGAGAAGTATAGCCAAGTCTATCGACTGTCTATGTACGGAGAGTGTCAGAAAAGTTTGAAATTTAAGAAAAATGGAGCAGCCTCTCTAATAAACATTGCTAGACTAACTAAGGTAGCGGCTCAATAGGTATGACTCAGCAATGCTTAAAAGTTATGGCTTGTGGTTCATTATCATTCTTTGCTCCCTTTTCTACTGGGGGGTAAAAGCGCAGACCCATTTGTGGTGGGCCGAAAACATATCGGCTTATCCCGCACTGTTTATTTTGCCTCTCGCGGTTGTCGCATTCATCAGTTTGGGGATACGCGCGTGGACACCAATGTTAGCTTCCATTGGGCTCATTGTTTATTTCACGGCCATTGGTGTCCCGAAAGGGATGGTTTCGGAAGGGGAGTGCCGAAATAGCGTCCGTCTATTTCAGTACAATATGCTGTTCTCTAATCAACATGTCGACCAATTGATCGATTACCTATCAAAGGTGCAACCTGATCTCATTTTGCTACAAGAAGTGACGGCTCCACACTTAGAGCGGCTAAAAGTGTTGGATGACGTTTACCGCTATCGTTTCGGTGGCCAGCCGAAAGTCGGCCTACCGTCGCATCAGCTTATTTTTTCTCGGCAACCTTTATATGGGATGGATGTTTTTTATATCGAAGGCTATCAAAATTTCGTCCGAGGCATTTGGCAAGTTGATGAGCAACACCCTGTATTCCTGCTTACCGCTCATCCGCCTTCTCCTCGCAACAAAGAGATGTGGTTGAGACGCAACGCACTTATTCAGGCATTAGAACACCAAGCGACACAAAGCCCGACGAAGGATATTTTAATCATGGGCGACATGAATCTTTCTGCAAGCAGTGAGCGCTTTGACACGCTTTTTTCTGGAATGCAAACTGCCCCTATTGCAAGTTGGCCAAACTTACCGACGTTGACACTGCCGTCATGGCTGCAAATTTCCATCGATCACTTATGGCTCAACAGTGATTTTGCTATCTGTAAAAGGGAGTCTATCGATGAAGTGATCGGTTCGGATCATCGAGCTATCATGACTTATCTAAACATTCAATGAGAGTGCAAAACGGCAGAGTGTTGAAAAATCCCCCATACTGCGCGCGAACCGTACTGAGGCGATGGCAAACTAACCATTTGATTCAAAAAGTTTGTTTTTGTTATTGACCCAAATAAAAAATCCGTTAAAGTACGCCTCGTTCTCACGGCGAAGGTCGTTAGAGCAGGTGGTGTTACCATCGCAGCATGCGTTGCCCTGGTGGTGAAATTGGTAGACACAAGGGATTTAAAATCCCTCGACTTTCGAGTCGTGCCGGTTCAAGTCCGGCCCGGGGCACCATCCTAACTCAAACCAGCAATGGTTATCTAAAAGGCGCGTTGGCAGAGTGGCTATGCAGCGGATTGCAAATCCGTGGACCTCGGTTCGACTCCGGGACGCGCCTCCATTCTCTTTCCTTGTTCTCGTTCCGTTCATTCGCGACCTTATTCAATAATTCCTTGTAATCATTGATTTAATCTTTGTTTTTTCTTCTCTCTCTTTCATTTTGTTTCAGTGACAAACGCGATGTGATCTGCGACGCAACGATTGCGTTATTACTCTAGCTATTTTATAAACTACATGAATCGTTTTTGATTAATGGATAACGTTAACTAGAGGTAACAACATGGAACAGTTGGGCGACATTTTAATTGTTTTGATTATTTTCACCGCCATTTTTGGTAGTGGCATGCTAAAAATCTTTTTAAATCATCGTGAAAAGGTTAAAGCGTTAGAGTTGACGAAAACGGAAGGTGCGTCTGCTGATGTGCAAAGAGAGATGCAGCAGCAGATCGACAAACTCACAAAGCGCGTGATTGTGCTAGAGAAAATCGTCACCGACCAAAAATATCAGTTGGAAAAAGAGATCGCTTCCCTGTAGCAAATGTGGGCATGAAAAATTATCGAGAAGAGACCGTGGGTCTCTTTTTGCTTTTGAGCGTTTGTTTATCGTTCGTCAAAAAAATCTTTATTTCGGATGTATTTGCTCATTAGGTGGTAAGTGAATGGTCGGATAAGCCAACTGAGCACTGAGCGCCCCAAGCGTTCATAAGTCGGGGTATTTTCATAGATTCTACCGTTATAGAGCCAGAGCAATTTTCCACTGTGAGAATACAGGAAGGGCAATGGTGGCATAAAGGTAACGATATCGAGGTCGCAGCAAATTCGATAGGTTTTATGTGCCAAAGAATAGTGTTTGGCGAAGCGCCAGTCGCCAATGGCCGGTTGGCCAAATGTGACCACACGTTTAATTGATTTTGGGTATTTTCGCTCAAAATAATCGGCAAAAACACAGCCAATGGCACCACCAGAGGAGTGACCAGTGATCGCGATACGCTTCCCCTCTTTGATGCGTTCAAGCAAAATCTGCTCAAGTTTTTCAAGTACCGTCATTCCTAAGTGATCTTGATTCCTTGATGGTTGGCTCTCTTGAGTTAACAGGTGATGGAACCCAGCATGAATACGATAGGGAAGACCAAGAGACTGGGTGCTTTTTGTCCATAATGCGAAGTTAAGCAGCCAGTCGCTAAGGCTGTGTGAGCCTTTAATGACGACCACCACTTCATCCGCATTTTTACTCCACAGCACTCGAATCATGGTTTTGCCAAATTGATTTTTAATGATGCGTTGTCCATTTGGATCGAAACCATAGCGTGTTTGCTTAAACACCCTTGGATAGGCGAGATTACACAGGACAGCGTAGCGTTCGTATTGATAACGTTTGAGTGGTTTCACGGTGAACATGTGACTGAAGTTCTTGAAGCCATAGTGCAAAGCGAAGATGAAATAAAAATGACAAACGAAAAAACAGGGCGTTTAAGCCCTGTTGTACATCGTTTTTTCGCGCCTTTATTACCAAAGGCCGAGCACTTTCCACCACATACCTCCGACAAAGATGAAAATGGGGACAACGATCAGTGAGAAGACAAAGCCGATCTTCCACCAGTTCTGTAAGCTGTGGAATCCAGCGCCAAATAGAATCGGCGCGGGGCCAGACGAGTAGTGAGTGGTCGACATATACAAGTTACTAAAAATACCCAACACAATCGCAGCCAGCATGGGTGGTGCACCTGCCGAGATGGCGATGGCTAAGAAAGCGGAATACATGGCGCTGATGTGAGCCATCGCACTCGCCATTAAGTAGTGACTGTAGTAGTACACCAGCAAGAGTAAAATAATGGTGGTTGCCCAACCAAACCCAGATAAAGACTCTCCAATACCATTGCTGAACCATTTGATAAAGCCAAGTTTATTCAGTTCAGACGCCATCATAATGAGCACCGCAAACCAAGTAATGGTGTGCCACGCTTCTTTTTCACTGAGCACTGCATCCCAAGTGATGGTTCGGCTTAGCAATAAGAAGACAAGGCCAATCAATGCGGTCACGGTGGCGTGAATGCCGAGGGTTGGGCCCAGTACCCATAGTGTGACCATGCCAATGAACGTAGCGCACACCATGATTTCATCGCGGGTCATCGCCCCCATTTGCTGCAACTTTTCTTTCGCAATCGCGCGCATTTCTGGCGTCTTTTTCAGCTCTGGTGGAAAGAACAGATACATCGCGAGTGGGATGAGGAAAAGACACAACAATCCGGGCACGATAGCCGCGGCTGCCCAACCTGCCCAAGTAATTTCGACCCCTTGTTCCTTTGCAAAGTTAGCGGCCAGAGGGTTACCAGCCATAGAAGTGAGGAACATAGCGCAGGTAATGGCGTTACATTGGAAAATACACTGTACTAAGAATGCACCAATCCGGTTTTGAGTCCCTTTCTCTGGGTCAGAATCATAGGCACTAGCAACCGAGCGGAAAAGTGGGGCAATGATACCACCACAGCGAGCCGTGGTACTCGGGGTGGCTGGAGCAAACAGTAGATCGGTGAGAACTAAACCATAGGCTAAACCCAGCGAGTTATGGCCCAGTTTAGAGATAAACCAGTAACCGACGCGACGGCCAAATCCTGTGGTAATGAAACCACGTGAAATAAAGAAGGCTGCAGCAATCATCCAAATCGTAGGATGAGCAAAACCATTCAACGCCGTTTTAATGGGCAAAACACCCAACAAAGTTGCAGCGGTTAACCCCAAAAGGGCCATTGCACCAAGGGGCAATGGGGCGAGAATCAAACTGAGTACCGTGGTCACGAAGATGACCATCATTTGCCACGCTTGTTCTGTCAAACCATCGGGGACGGGTAAAAACCACAACACGCTCCCCAAGACAAAAAGGGAAAGCAGCTTTAAGTTTGTGCTATTCATAATCAAACCTCCAAAGTGTTGTGCTCATCTTAAGTGCTCAGTGGCGCCGAAAAGTGAGCCAAATCAATTTCATTAAGGTATTGATTTTTGGTTTTTTAATTTTGTAACTGAGTGAAAAGTCACTTTGAAAAAAGCGTGAGATTAAGAAAATTAAACCAATAAAAATCATAAAATTTAAACCAGCGATCAGAGTCATGTTTTTGTATTGAAAGAGACGGAATACTCTTCACTTCGCGCTATTCTGGAGGCGTCGTTTTCCTCATTAGCCACGATTTGATGACATTATCCTTTACAAGGCAATTGGCCTTCATCCTCAGTTGTACCGTCCTAATTGGCATCGCTGCCTGGTGGAGTTACAGTGCGTATCAATTAGAAAATGTTCTGAACAACCAAATTGCCTTGCGTGCGCAGGTGCAATCACAGCAATTGGCAAAATTGCCCAGTCTCATTGATGCTGTTGAGCGTGAAAATGCACAATGGGTGTCGGAGATCATTTCGGTTGTGCAATTGGTGAGTGACGCTGATTTTATCACTGTCAGCAATGAAGAGGGCATCCGCTTGGCGCATCCGGTGAGTGAGCGTGTCGGTTTACCCGTGGTTGGGGGAGACATTCAAAGGGCACTCAATTTTGGTGAGGCTTATCTCTCGCAAAGCGTTGGTTCTTTAGGCCCTTCGGTACGTTATATTTCACCGATTTTTTCCCCACAAGGGGAAGTGGTTGGCATGGTTAAGGTGGGCTATCTTGTCGAAACGCTCAATCTGTGGAGTCGGGAAAAACTGTTGCCGCTGCTTTTGTTTGCCCTTTCTGCTCTATCGTTGTTTTTACTGTTGTCGTGGCGATTTTCGTCTTATGTAAAGAAACAAATGCAAGATCTCGAGCCTTGGCAATTAAAGCAAGCGTTGAAAACCCATCAAGGCGTATTGGACGCGACTCATGAAGCGGTTGTTGCCATCAATCAACAGGGAAATATTTATTTGGCGAACGACGCTGCGAGAGCCATTCTTCGTCAAAGCGATCTCGTGGGTAAGGAGACCAAACAGCTGGATGACGCCAGTCATCTGTTTCCTTTGGATGGAGAAGATTACATAAATAAAGTCGCGCAGTTTGGTTTAGATGGCGTGATCATCAATCGCGTCACCATGCGTACATCGAATGGGGAATCGGCTGGCGCGGTATTCACTCTGCGTCAGCGCTCGGAGTTGCAAGCACTTTCGGATCGCATCAGTCAGGTCGACAAGTATCTTGAAAGCATGCGAGTGACACATCACGAGCATCAAAACAAGTTGTCGGTCATTTCTGGCTTGCTACAAATGGGGGCGTTTGATAAGGCGCTCTCAGTCTGTTTAGCGCAAGCGGCACAAAATCAAACACGCATAGACTCGCTACAAGGTGTGAAAAGCATGCCTCAGCTAACGGCGTTGCTGTTGGCTAAATTGAGCAAAGCGAGAGAATCGAACCAGTCATTGAATATTTCGTGTTATGGCGATCTCTCCGGATTGACTCAAAGAGTGAGCGAGGAACAAGTGTGCTCACTAGTGGGGAACTTGATCGACAATGGTTTAGAAGCGTGCCAAGGCCAAAACGATGCCACAATGGCGGTGAAATTACATGAAACCGAAGAAGAGTTCATTCTTACTTTTTCTAATAATGGCCCTAGTCTCGATGAGGATCTGGAAAGCTTATGCCGCTGGGGTTACTCGACCAAGAGTGGCACAGGGGAACATGGTATTGGCCTTCACTTAGTGAAATCCATTCTATCCGAGGCACATGGTCATCTAGAGCTCGACAGCGATGAACAAGAAACACTATTTACCGTTTATCTTCCGAAGGAGTGAGCATGATAAAAGTCGTGATTGTAGAAGATGATGAGAGAATCGCCGAGCTTCATCAGTTCTTTATTGCTCAACTGGATGATTTTGAAGTGATAGGAATAGCGGCTAACCTGAGCACCGCCGAGCAACTGATCATTGCCGCGAAACCCGATCTGGTGATCATTGATAACTACTTGCCCGATGGGTTGGGTGTGGAGTTAGTTCAACGCTGTTTGGTGTTACAACCAAAACCTGAGTGCATTGTGATCACGGCTGCCAACGACGCTAACACGGTGAATCTCGCTCATCGCTACGGCGCCTTTGATTATCTAGTGAAACCTGTGAACTACACGCGGTTACAAGCCAGTTTGCTTCGCTTGATGAAGATGAAACAGCTGGTGGATAGCCAGCAAATGGTCAAGCAAAGTGAATTGGATAGCATTTTTCACGCCACCGAACTGGTGGTGGATGAGGTCAGTGGCGTGGATGAGTTTACTTTGCAGCAGGTGGTTTCACTCTTTCCCCACGGCCACAGTGAGCACACCGCTGCCAGTGTCGCCGCGTTACTCGGTGTGAGTAAGAGCACGGCAAGGCGATATCTCGACAAGGCGGTTGAAAGGGGAGCGCTTTATGCGTTTTTGGCGCATGGCAAAGTAGGCCGACCAACGCGTTGCTACCGAAATAAGCCGTTCAACGTGTGATGAGTTCTGTGCAATGGAAATCTGTTATCCCGCTCTCCATTTCAATCAATAGAACTGAAGGAAATCAATCGGTTTTGCTACATTAACGTTTTCCCTTGTGGCGCGGTGGTCATCAAGGCAAACGGTTTAGTGGAGAGAGACATGAGTGTGAGAGAGCGAATGCATCAACAAAAGATTTACTTTTGTGATGATGAGAGTGTGGCGTTGGAGCAGCAAGCTTGCCTAGAAATTCTCTATGATTTTAACCAAACTAGACCCTCAGAAATGGAAAAACGCACGGCGATTTTGCGTGATCTCTTGGCCGATGTAGGTGAAAACTGCTACATCGAACCACCACTAAGAGCCAATTGGGGTAAGCACACACACTTAGGTAATAACGTCTATGCCAATTTCAATTTAACCTTGGTGGACGATACGCACATCTACATTGGCAACTCGGTGATGATTGCACCCAATGTCACCATCGCAACGGCGGGACATCCGATCGATCCTGAACTGCGACGTAAAGTGGCGCAATTCAATATTCCTGTGCACATTAAAGATAACGTTTGGATTGGGGCGAACAGCGTTGTGTTGCCAGGCGTAACGATTGGCGAAAACAGCGTGATTGGTGCCGGCAGTGTGGTGACTAAAGACATCCCAGCGAATGTCGTGGCCGTCGGTAATCCTTGCCGAGTGTTGCGGCCGATTGGAGAACATGACAAACGTTACTTCTATCGCGATAAGGTTATTGACGATTTACCGCAAACCTAAAGCCCGTTAGCGAGATGACGCATCCACTCAGTCCACACTTTTATGGATGCGTTTAACCCGCTATCTATTGAGTGGAATGCGTGAGAGCGGTGAAGGGGTACGTAAGACAAAGTGTTGCCAAATATGATCATACAGCGCTTCTTGCCCTGGAAATTCGGCTAACGATTTGGCTTGCTCTAAATCGCACCAACGATATTCGGTGTGCTCATCATTGAGTGTAACGACTTGATTGTCGTCACAATAGACGACAAAAACAGGAATGTTGACGATAGAGTCACTTTTGACTTGATAAAACTGTTCCAAATATTGGCCGTTGTAGAGTGTTTCTACGTTTATTTGGGTCTCTTCGGCAAACTCTCGAACGATGGTTTGCCAACCGGCTTCGCCTTCTTCGATTCCGCCTGCAACATGGCACCAATAGTTTCCTTTGGTGCGCTTCATCATCAGGATTTTATATTGGCCATCAAAACGGGAAAGTGCCACACCCGATACGGCATGAGATTGAAATGGGATCATATTTGTTCCTAGACGTTAGCGAGAAGATTGAGCGTATTCTTGTTCAAGAGCTTGTTTTTGCACCTCTTTTATATCTGCCCAGTCAGTACCGGATTCAATCGCCGTGACGCGTTGGCTATATTTGATATAGGCTCGGTGCAATATTGAATCTAAGCGGATCTCCGATTCTTTTTCGAGCGCTACGATCGCATTCAGGTAATCCCAGAGCACATCCGCCAATTCATCTTCTAAGTAACACGTACGCTCTCGCGGGATCTCATCGAACACTTCGTCGACTTCCTTTTTCAGTTCGTTGAAATAGGTATGTGGCCCCAAATACCAAGAGTTACTTTGATCGTACTTAGCCTTACGTTGGACCACTTCGAGTAATTGTTCGAAATCTTTCATCGTTTTAGCTCCTTTCGCGATGGGGAGGGAGTGTAGCCTGCGAGGTCGCTGGTTTGTAGCGATCTATGTTGCAATTTGTTGAATCAATTGATGAAAAATGTAGTTGAAGTGGAGTTGGTCTAAGTCAAAGAAGTGAAACGGCGATAGGTCTACACTGCGCAAAATTGACAAGCATACTTCCTATGAGCAAACCATCGATTCAAGACGTCATCACCAGTTTCACTTGCATTGAGCAAGCACTAGACTATTTTGACATCGGCTATGACAGCCGTTTTATTGATGAGTATCGCAGTCAACTGGTTAAACGCTTTAACGGATACTTAATTCTAACTAAACCGGACGATTGGTTCTCGGCAAGAAGAGCACTCAAAAACGCCTATTGCAAAGTACAACGGGGTCGCTTGAACCCACACACACGTCAAGCATGCCGTGGATGTACCTCGTGTCAGCGAAGGTAGATCACAAGGACTTAATATCGTTATAAGGAGCAGGAATGGAGACTTGCGGTAAATGCCGACACTTTTGTCGTGCTAAAGAAAACGTCAAAGATTTATGTGGGGCGTGGGAACAACCTACTTTCGCTAAGCGCGAGGCTTGTGGCTTCTTCATGCCTAAAGCGCACTTCCACACGCAAACTAACGCATTGCAAGACAACAAAAAGGCGTAATTTGTCGCTTTAAACTCAAATGCGACGGCCTCATCTTGTTTAACCAGTTGAATACTCATGAGCGAATCTGTATATTGCGAATGCGCATGATAACACTTCTCAATTGGTATTAAGTACATGGATAGAGATCCGCATCGCCGAATGATACCCGCTTCCCACATTGAGTTCGGGGTAGAGGCAACTGAAACAGCAATCTTTGGCATCTCCTTCGCCGCTTTTGGGCCAGATAATCAATCGTCAAGTCGAAGCAAACAAGCATGGGCCTTTTGCTCTTCTTTCGTGGAGGCAGAGTGAAAAAGTTATTGCTGGCTCTGTTTTTGCTGTCCTTCGCGTCGGTGTTTGTCGGAGTAGGGGATCTTACACCAGCGATGTTGTTGTCTGGGGACACGCAGGCGCTTCATTTGTTCGTGACGAGCCGTTTACCTCGCCTGCTGGCCATATTGCTTTCTGGTGCAGGTTTAAGTATCGCGGGCTTGATTATGCAGCAAATCAGCCAAAACCGATTTGCTGCACCATCGACGTCCGGCACGATTGAATGTGCCATGTTGGGCTACATCGTCAGCTTAGTGTTTTTTGGCAAAGGGGACAGTTGGTTACTGATCTTCAGTTTTGCAATGGGTGGCACATGGTTGTTTGTCACGTTTGTCCAACGAATACAGTTCAAAAATGCCGTGTTTATTCCTCTAATCGGCATCATTTTTGGCAACATCATCGATTCTCTGGCAACGTTTATTGCCTATCGGTATGACTTGCTGCAAAACCTCTCTGCTTGGTCTGTCGCCAATTTCGCCAACCTTTTGCAAGGTGATTACGAACTGCTCTACATTGCGCTTCCGGTGGGAATATTCAGCTATCTCTATGCAACAAGAATTTCCGCTGCAGGCTTAGGTAAGGACTTTGCTCTCAACCTTGGTTTGAACTATCAGCAGGTGGTGGTGATTGGTGTCCTGTTGGTCTCGGTACTTTCCGCCAGTGTCGTCATGATCGTCGGGCAATTGCCTTTCTTGGGGCTGATTGTGCCAAATCTGGTGAGCTATTTTTATGGCGATAATTTACGCCGCAATATCCCTCTGACTGCCCTATATGGCGGCTTGCTGGTGCTTGGTTGTGACTTGCTTGGCCGCTTGATTATTTTCCCTTATGAAGTGCCCATTTCCATGGTGATTGCCATTTTGGGTGGCGCTGTGTTTATCTATCTGATCTTGAGAGGGAAGCAAGGTGTCTGATCGTAGCAAAATGTGGCTTCTGCTGGCGATAAGCCTAGTGATGGTGACTCTGTTTTTGGGCAAAGGACTCACACTGGACAATTATCAATACTTTCTCTCTCGCCGTATCCCCAAAGTGCTGGCGATGGTGTTAGCAGGTGTTGCGATTTCTCAAGCATCGCTTCTGTTTCAGACCGTGACGCACAATCGCATACTGACACCGGGAATCTTGGGATTTGATTCTCTCTATTTATTGGTGCAAGTCATCATTGTGGTGGTCTTTGGCGGTTTGAGTAAGTATGTGCTTAACGCCTACTTGAATTTTGGGCTCTCCGTCGTGGCCATGGTTTTGTTCTCTATGGCGTTATTCGGTTTTTATTTCCGAGGAAAAGAGAAAAATCTGATTACTTTATTATTGGTGGGCTTAATTGTCGGCCAACTCTTCTCTAACGTTGCCTCCTTCTTTGTTTTGATCATGGATCCTAATGATTACGCGACGGTTCAAGCCAGTATGTTTGCGAGCTTCAACAATATTGATACCCAATTGGTTTACTTTACGGCACCAATTTTGTTGATTGCATCGCTGCTCATGTATCGCATGCATGCGGTCATGGATGTGTGTTGGTTAGATAAAGATAACGCCACCAGTTTGGGGGTGAATGTTCGTCAAGTAACCAAGCAGGTGCTGATGTTAAGTGCCGTTTTAATTGCCGTCGCCACTGCGCTAATCGGGCCAATCTTGTTCTTTGGTTTACTCGTGACCAACTTGGCCAGGGAGATGTTTCACACTTATCGTCATGCCCAGCTATTGCCCGGCTGCGCTATTTTGGGCGTCACACTGCTGTTAGCCGGTCAATGGCTGGTGGAAAACGTCTTAACATTTCAAACAACACTCAGCGTAATCATCAACTTTGTGGGTGGCATCTATTTCATGTCGATGTTGCTGCGAAATCGTATTGTGTAGGTAGGCAATGATTGTTCTAGATAAACTCACTAAACATTTTGGCAAGTTTGCTGTTGTGTCAGCAGCCAGTGGCCAATTTGAAAAAGGAAGCGTCACCTCCATTATTGGGCCGAATGGGGCTGGTAAAAGTACACTGCTGTCGATGGCTTCGCGTTTGCTTGATCGTGATGGCGGTGCGGTGTTGATCGAAGGGAAAGAGATTCAAACGTGGGACAACAAAGTCCTTGCGAAGAAATTGGCTGTTTTACGCCAAGCAAACAGCATTACTATGCGATTTACTGTTCGAGAAATGGTGGCCTTTGGCCGTTTTCCTCATTCTGGCGGGCGATTGACGGCACAAGATCAACAACAGATTGACCGCGCGATTCAGTATCTTGATCTCAGTGATATCCAAGACAAATATCTCGATGAACTCAGTGGTGGGCAGCGGCAGCTCGCTTTTATTGCCATGGTGATTGCCCAAGATACCGATTATGTTTTCCTTGATGAACCACTGAACAATCTGGATATCCGCCATTCAAAGCAGATCATGCAGACGATTTGTCGATTGGCCAAAGAGATGAACAAGGCCGTGGTGGTGGTGATCCACGACATTAACTTTGCGGCGTGTTATTCCGACCAAATTATTGCTTTGAAAAAAGGTCAAATTGTCGCCAGTGGTAGTGTTGAAGAGGTGATTGAAGAAGCGGTGCTTGAGCAGATCTACGAAACGCCGTTTAGTGTCATTGAACGCGACGGTAAACGTATGTGTACCTATTTCTAAACTCGTGAGTAAGTCGCCTCCGAGATGAGGAGGCGATGGCAAAAGCCTTGCTATTTAGTGAGCTCTTCGATTATCGGGCAATGACTATCTGAGTTACCAGGGCAGGAGGAAACCCAACTTTCTAACTGCTTTTTTATCTCGTGCAAATGCGCCAACTTCTGTTCAATTTCAGCCAGTTTTTCTTTGGTCTTCTCTTTGACTTCGCTGCTTTTACGGTTAGGGTTTTGTGCTAGCTGAACAAATTCTTTACACTCTTGGAGAGAAAACCCTGCATTTTTAGCGCGTGATACCAGATTGAGTTCGACGATGTGTTTTTGTCCATATTCACGATAGCCGGCGTCACTGCGTAGCGGCGGTGAAATAATGCCTTTTTCTTCGTACATGCGAATGGATTTGCTTGATAATCCGGTTAATTTTGCAATAGCACCTATGTTCATCGTGTTGTCTCATTTCGCGGTTTTAGTTGATTGTACTCCACGTGGCGGGTTTGGCAATGGTAGGTGGCGTAACGCCAAAATGGCGTTTGAAGGCGTTGGTAACCTAGGTAAGTCTTTTTGAAAATGAATCCGACCAACGAAAAAAGCCCCTTAGGGGCTTTTTAAGCAATTCAGCACTCTATAAAATTACGCTTTTTCAGGCGTTAGAGTTTTTTTTTCCTGTTGCATTTTGGCTAGGAAGTAGACGTTGACACACGCAATAAAGCCATTAGTCACAACCACTGGCCATGCGTCAATCATCAGACCGTATGCAGTGAACAGTGCACAACCGATGAAGTTTAAAACGCGCAGACGAACGATGTCCTTCATCATTAGTGAGATTGCAACCATGATTGAAGCTGCGTAGCCTAGAATTTCAACCATATTCATTTCCATAATTTGACCCTCTTAAATCTTGCCGAATATGTCGGTACCAATTCTTCTCTTCTTGAGATAAGTGAGGAAGCTCCATGCCTCGAATGGTCTAATTTTGTTTTCGTTAAGTGCACTATATCAATGGAAAATCCGTGATGAAAGCCTCAATTCAAGGTTAAGAGAAGGTTAGCGATTACGCAAACGTTTAGAAAGAAAAACATCAATAACGCAATCATTCGTTTACTCAATAGCATGGGGGTGTTGGTGGGGGAGGAGTTATCTTTTTCGCCTATTGAAACGATAGTTGGACAGCGAATTTACACTGATATAATATTGCGAATGAGAACTATTATTGATAAGTGTTATTTATGTCTATTTTGATTGCTGTGTTGTTTTCGCTGTTATTGATCGTAAAAATGAAAGTAGAAAAGGCGTATGCTTTATTGCACATCGCATTGCATGCTGTTTTTCTTATTCTAGTCGGGCAAACCTATGCAGTGAGCTATTTGATTATGATGTTTTTTTCTGCCCCGATTCAGATTGCCATGTGTCACCGTGGGGAGTGCAAAGAAAAAGGACATAAGTGGTTTTCTATCTTGCCGGCCTTTGTCGTGATCATAGTGGCTTTTCTTTGAATGCTAAGAGGTTGATTGTCTGGGAGTTTGCGCTTCACGGCTTAATTCATAGTGATTAAGCCGTGAGAAACAGCCGTTTTAGAGAGAATATTGCTTTATCGAGCCAGTTTGTGGTGCGCGCGAGAAAAATGCCCAGCGGCAAAAGCGCCAACAATCGAAAGCTCTCCGGCCAAGCAAAGTGCAGCGCAAACTTCAGCCAATGCACGCGCGTTGCCTTGTCCATAAAGGCCTAAAATATTTAGACAGGCTTTTTGGCTTGGCAGGCCAGTGCCGCCACCAACGGTTCCGACCATCAGATTTGGCAGTGTCACGCTGGCATATAAGTGCCCATCGGTGGTAAGTTCCATTCGGGTAATGCCAATGGCTGATTCGGCCACGCAAGCGGCATCTTGTCCACAAGCCAAATAGAGTGCCGTTAACGCATTGGCGTAATGGGCATTAACGCCAATTCCTCCACTCAATGCCGCACCTGTCGTCGTCATCTGGCCGAATTTGACCATTCTTTCCGGCGTAGTATGCAAATACTTTTCAACCATCTCGCGGGAAAGGGTCACTTCGGCGATCACTTTTTTCCCGCGAACGCTTGTCAGTGTTTTGCTGTTTGCTTTCTTATCTCCTGAGAGATTGCCATCTAGAAAGGCTTCTTTAATGTCGATGGGGCAGGTTTCCAATATCGATTGAAATACGGCGTTGGTGGCGATGGTCACCATATTTTGCCCAGAGGCGTCGCCTGTTTGGTATTCAAACATTAGGTAGACATGATTGCCTTCCATGTTGATATTGATGTCACTGAGCGTACCATGCGAAGTCGTGGATTCGGCGATTTGCTTAAAACGATCGTAGTGGGTGGTCACCCAAGCGACAAACTGACCCGCGGAGACTAAGTTCGTGAATGCAAATACGGGGGTACGTGTCACGCCTTCATTCACCAGCATGGCCGTTGCTCCGCCGGCTGCGGTAATGAGATGGGCCCCACGTGAATAGGAAGCCACCAAAGCGGCCTCTGTCGTGGCAAGGGGGATCAAATAATCATCGCTGGCAAATAAGCCATTTACGCGCAATGGTCCCGCTAGCCCAACAGGGACTTTCACCGTACCGACAAAGTGCTCAATGTTCTTTTGATAGAGCGTCATGTGTTCAAGAGTATGTTGATCTAATAATTGGTCTTGAGTGGCATGACAGTTCACCACATCCCAACGCTTCTTTAGGGTTTTATCACTAATAAAGGGGCTCTTGGGTAAGGTGCGTTTTGGTGGTGCGTAATTGGGGTTGAGTTTTTGCTCTATTTGTTGGGCGCTATCTAGACAGCGAAGTGCGGTATGAATATTTTTATTTTGCGTAGTTTTAACGGGCATAAGTCTGTCAGCAAGAAAAAGGAAGCGTCGATTCTACTGAATCAGGGAGAGTAAACAAGGTGGTAAGCGTAACAAATGGTCACACTTGGATATCCAATAGGCTACCAATCACATCGTTGTTTCGTTCAATAACGCTCGCACCAATACGGTTATAACTACTGGCTTGGCTCAGTTTCATCAAAGCTTCGTTGTGATCTTTGGGTGGTGCTTGAGTGGTTTTTTCTTCAGGTTGACGATCAAATTCGACACGATTAAAAGCGAGCTCATTAGAGGTAGGATTTCCGTTTGCTTGGTTCACTTCCAACGCTGCCTCTTCAGCCATCTTACTGGATTGCTGAATGAGTTGATAACCGGATTGAACTCCTGAAATTGGCATGGTTAAAACGCTCGCTAATTAACCTGTCTTAAGCATAGTTGGATTTGACAATGGTGGCAACTATGCTAGCAAAATCGTGTTTAGATAATCTCTTCTTAAACAAATAACTTAGCCAATGCATCACGCTCTTCAAGGCTTAGAATGTCATTGTCCTTCTTTAGCAAGGCAAGTTGAATGTCGCCTTGCAAATGTTGTAACTGAAGAGGAGACAGCCTTTTAAGCTCGTCACGCAATCTTTCGAAATCAGTTTGTTTCATGTTAATCACCGATCTGTATCGTTTTTTTTGCTCATCATTCATTACGGTGTTGTCCATCACAACGAGTGAATAATGAGCAATGTACTGGATGAACGCTGTTTTATTGTCCGGAAAATGTCAGGGCACGGTAAAACTGGACGGTATAGAATGGGCGTGGTTGAAAGGTGATAAACGGCGCTAATAGGCCGTTTATCACCGATAAATGAAGTGGAATGTTTGGTTACTGCGTGCGTACTGCAAGCTTACTGGCCAATGAGTGTAACTCTGGCATCATTCGATAAATTAAGTGCAGTTGTTGAAGTACCATGCGAGCACTGCCTTCGTCATCTTCACGCCATTCACTCAATCGCTTTTCCAAGTCCGCAGCGTTACTCGTGTCGACATCACAATCATCACAGCGATTGTACAACTGAGATTGAAGCGTCTCTAAGTGCTGGTGGATTGTTCGGTGCGCGTCGAGTACCAATTGATGTGTGGACTCGTCATCCAAGCGAGTGCGGTGAGCTCCAAGGGCAGATATGTAGCTTAGCATGGCATGATTAAGTGTGAGAAAACGGAAGCTCTCATCGACCGCTGTCTGATACTTCCCAGGCTCGATCAGCATGTTACTGATCGCAGACGAAAGATTGGCATCTTGGTTATGCGCATCGCGACGTGCGATACGATAAGCGAGGCTATCTTTTTTACCAATCCGGTACTGACCAATGATTTGCAGTAAGTACTGCTTGTTGGCGTCTATCGCATCAGACATCACTTTGTGTAAGCGACGAGACTGCCAGTCAGGCAGAATCAAAACCACAGCAGCAACGGCAAGTGCACAACCGATGAGCGTATCGGCCAATCGAGGCAATACGACCGCATAACCTTCACCCAACTGGTTGAAGCAAAAGAGCACGAGTAGGGTGATGAAACCAGTCGCAAATCCGTAGTTATTAATCCTAAAGGCAAAAAAGAGCATGCCAGAGAGGACGATAAACACCAATTGGCTTTCTTGCGATGGGAAAAACGTGAGTAGGGGAACACCGATAAGTAAGCCAGCAAAAGTGCCTGCAATACGTGCAACCAGCTTTTGTTTTGTTGCGCTGTAGTTTGGTTGGCAAACAAACAAAGTGGTTAATAGGATCCAATAGCCTCTTTCAATCTCGAATCCATAGATCACGCCATAACCGGCAGTCAATGCTATCGCCATACGAATGGCGTGACGAAACAGCATCGAGTCTTTGTTGAAGTTGGCCCGAATGCGCTGAAACATGGCTTTAAGAGTATGCGGATTCGTATCGTCCAGCAAATTCTCTTCCAATTTTTCTGCATCAGGATTACTGATGTTATTAAATTGCTTTTCAACGGTAGCGAGGTTATTGAATAAGTAGTTAAGTTGGCCGAGAAGATGAGACCATTTTGGATTTTTTTGCTCTTGGAGGTAGCTCAATGCGTTTTGTAGTTCTGCCAAAGCCAGAATGGAGTGAGACGCGTGGTTATACTCGTTGCCTAAGCGCAATGATTCGGCAATTTCTCGACAGGCGGTCGCTTGCGCCTCAAGCAAATACTTAAAGCGGAACAAAATATCTGACCGCTCGAACTGCACAGCAAGATCTTGATAGCGGTAATGGCTCGAGCTGACTCGCTCGTGAATATCCTGCGCAATAAAGTAAATATTAAGGAAGCGGTCACTTGGCCCATCAATATGACCTCGTTTCGAGCGGCTCAGCAACGTCTGTTTACAGTTATTGAGTGCATTAACAGTCCGGGCATTGAGGCTTGCGGCGTTAATGCGCATCGGCTGAGGTGTCATGTTGGTTACTGGATGGAAGAGTTGCGCCTTTGCATCGAGATAATTGGCCAACTGGTGAAAAACGTTGGCTAGGCTTTGCTGGACTGGCTGCATGGGCCAGAGGATTTGCCAAACCATCGACATAAAGTAGTACCATGCGGCGCCTGAGAGTAGCAATAATGGCTGAAACCAAATATTGACACTCTGGTGTGCTCCGAGCATGGCATAGATTGCGATAAGCAAAGAGCCAAAGGCGATGCTGGCGTATTTGGGGCCAACTGCGCCCAACATAATAAAACCAAAGGTAGAAACAAAGAGCCCAATAGCAAAGTGCCATGGTGTATTAAAGAGAAGCTCAATCGAAAAAGCCGCGATAGCAAAACAGATAAACGTGAGCAACACGGCTTTTATTCTGCCGCTAAAACTGTCATCACTTTCCGCCAAAGCGGCGGCAATAACACCGAGGATTAAAGGCGTGATCAAGGTATTTTGTTCGTAGTACCAAGCTGGTACGACAACACCGAGCAAAGTGATGAGGATCAATACACTATAGCTAATGGTTTTATTGGCCCAAAAGTGACGGAGTTTGAAACGTAAGTTCACGGTTTTCCTGTGTAAATGAGCATGAACGAGTTATTCGGCAGTGTAGCAGAAACCACCATTAACAATATGACTTGAACACATAAAAAGTTTTGCCTGCTTAGTATTTCTCCACTCGCTGCTGCTTGATAGGGATTAATGGCTACATTTTCCGGTTACAAAATGGTATAACCCTGAAACCCTTGATTTCAGAAGTAAGAGAAATGAATCCATGCTGCTAACGGCCAATAAAACCGCCCAGTTTTTTATCCAAAAAGAGTATCACCATGTCGAATTGCAAGGTCAGTCTCTCCTCTTGGTATCGGTCGGAAGCGAGGAGCACATTCCATTTACGGTTTGGAATGGTGAGATTCACGTAAAACGAGGCTTGTTTTGGGGGGCGTTGCAGTTTTTTGCGCATCCGGTCGAAGGTAAGCAGCAGAGCTGGCTGGTACAAGGTCTTCCATGGCCAGAGTGCAAACAATTTGCTCGGAATGCGGTGGAGCAATATCAACAGTGGCACGATCAGCAATGTCGCCAATTGAGTCAGTATTTGCCGATTTGGGAAGACGGGCTACACCGTTTAATCTATCTACCGGCTTATTTACCGCATTCAACCGTAGACACTTGGGTTCGCGATGTTCATGGTCAATTAAAAGAGATGAACATGACACTTGATGAAGCGAAACAGCGACTGCCAGAGCGAGTGGCTGCGATGGAAAGCTGGCTACTTGATGGAGAGCAAGCGATTCAACTGCGCAATTTGTCTTGGCTTGAACAGGAAAGGCAAAATTGGGAAGTGTTGTTCAATCAAATCGAATCTTCGCCGCTCAATGTTTCTCAGCAACATGCGGTGTTGCTGAATGATGATCACAATCTCGTCTTGGCTGGGGCAGGTTCAGGGAAAACCAGCGTGTTGACCGCCCGGGTGGCGTATTTATTACAAAGCCATCAAGCGACAGATGAACAAATGCTGTTGTTGGCGTTTGGTCGTGATGCTGCTCAGGAGCTGAAACAGCGCTTGGTGGATAAAATAGGACTTGCCGCGCAAAACACCAGTGTGTCTACTTTCCATCAGTTAGGCCTGTCGATCATTCATCAAGTGGAAAGTAAGCCTGTTGAGATTTCTCCTATCGCTTTGGATGACAAATTGCGTCAAGCATGGTGTGTGGATTGGCTGAAAAAGCATTGGATGACCCCAACCAACTTCAAGCGTTGGCAAAAACATTTAACCAAATGGCCGATTGCCTACCTCACAGGGGATGATGAGTTGGGCAGCCAATCAGAAAACCCCAAGTTGATTGCTTGGCTGGACAGGCAGCTGACTCAATTTGCGTCACTGGGTTTTAGTAAGAAAGAGATCCAAGAGCGTTTGGTCGAATTACCAGACTACACGCGTTTGAACAGCGAACTGTCACTGTGTTGGCCATGCTTCAGCGCATGGCAAAAAATGCTGAAAGAGACCGAGCAGATCGATTTTCCAACCATGATCAGTCGTGCAACGAAATACGTCAAAGAAGGGAAGTTTGTCTCTCCTTGGCGTTTCATTATGGTCGACGAATATCAGGACATTTCACCCGATCGGCTTGCCTTGGTTGAAGCGCTATGCGAGACAACCCATCAGCAGCCAGGCGCCTCTTTGTTTGCCGTCGGTGATGACTGGCAGGCGATTTATCAGTTTGCTGGGGCGGATGTTGATTTAACCACGGGTTTCCAACAGCGCTTTGAGCACTCAACGGTGCATCACCTTGATACCACTTATCGTTTTAATAATATGATTGGAGAGGTGGCGAATCGATTTATTCAGGCGAATCCACGACAACTGGAGAAAACGCTGCAGAGTCACAAACAGCAGAAACAAAAAGCAGTACACACAGCGCCAAGTAACTCGGTAGAAAAGATCCTCGATCAGTTGGATAGAAAGTCGGACAAGCAGAAATCAGTGCTACTACTTGGTCGCAATCACTATCACAAACCGGACCTTTATGATGATTGGGTCAAACGCTTCAAAAACCTGTCGCTCAACTTTATGACTTGCCACGCCAGTAAGGGCAAAGAAGCGGATTACGTGATTATTCTTTGCGTTGATGAAGGGCAGTTCCCTGCCAAGAAAAAACAGCTGCATGTTGATGGAGCACTAACTCAATCTTCAGACACCTTTGCGTATGCCGATGAGAGACGCTTGTTTTATGTGGCGTTAACTCGCGCCAAAGAGAAAGTTTGGATCACACACAGTGGTGCAGGTTCCGGATTTGTTCAGGAGCTGTTGGAAAACGACTACCCAGTGGTGAAACACAACAGCTAGATAAGTGTGGTCGCGAAGGAAAACTCAGCGCGAAAGAACAAATAAAAATGCCAGCAACTGAGTTGCTGGCATTTTTATTGTCATCCCCAAACCACCGATTTTAGCGGTGGTGATTGTTGAGGCACTCAGAAAGAAGAATTAGGTGCGGCCTGCCAAATAGGCTTGGTAATCAGGTATTTCGACGTTAACTTCTTCATTCAACAATGGCGATTCAAAAAGGAATTTTGCCGTTGCACGGTTGGTTGCCACTGGAATATTCCATACACTGGCAATGCGCAGCAGCGCTTTTACATCGGGATCATGCGGTACCGCATTCAGTGGATCCCAGAAGAAAATCAGCATATCGATTTTGCCTTCTGAGATTAAAGCGCCAAGCTGTTGGTCACCGCCCATTGGGCCGCTGATCATACTTTTAATCGCAAGCCCGGTTTCGCGACTAAGCATGTGGCCAGTTGTCCCTGTGGCATACAAGAAGTGGCTCTGCAATTTTTCTTTGTTCTCTTTTACCCAGCGTAGCAGCTCAGGCTTATAGTTATCGTGTGCAACCAATGCAATGTGTTTATGCGCTGGCATCGTGCGAGTTGTTTTTTGCATCAAATGTTTCCGTTATGGTTACCTGATTCGGTTCGAAAATAATTAAGCATAAATCGTCACTGAGATTCAACTGCTTTGACGTCAAAAATTGGCCTGTATTCGGATGGCGATAAAGAGTCTTCAATAGTTGAGAAGTTCAGCGTGTTTGGTGTTAGAGGCTCAATGGTTGGTGAGCTGTGAATCTGATATGGCTTATGACGTAAATAGTTGACCGCTTGATCCACCGATAAGCGCCCTTGCAGCACCATTTGGTCCGTCGGAGCAAACTCAATTTTATTGCGTAATAGGCCACGATAAATGCCATGGCTGAGGTAAGTAGAAATCAAACCAATCTGGCCTGTTTTATTGGCGCTACGTAGTTCGCTGATCGCCGCTTCCATTGCCACCGCACTGCCAACGAGATAATCAACATCGGGTGTGTCGATCGCTTGCTGCACTAAGTTACGTTGTAACTCTTTGTCGTTATCCGCCCAGAAACTCTCCATGATATGGATATCACTGCCCTTAATGGCATCTCTAAAGCCTTTATCGACGGGCTTGGTCCCGCCACTGCTTTTGGGGCCTAACAATAACACGACATTTTTGGTTCCTGAGCCAGCAGGGTGTTTCTGTGCCAAGTATTGACCCGCTTGATGACCCATCCAATACCAATCCACGCCGACGGTGCCTTTCAGATTCTTACTTTGCGTTTCATCGAGCTCCAATTGGTTTACAGTTGCGAAAACGGGAATACTGCCTGTCCACTGTTGCAAGTTTTCGTTAAACGCCATGGGGTCGACGGTACCAAGCAAGATAGCATCCGCCCCCCATTTGCTGCATAGCATCAGTTGTTGCTGCTGTTTGGCAGTGTTTGGGTAGCCTCCCGCTTCTAACACGCGTAGATTGACCTTTTGCTTCTCCGCTTCAGACACCATGCCGTAATTGACAGAAAGCCAGTAAGAGTCTTTTAAATGTGGATAAATCGCACAGAGTTTTTCCGCCGCATAAACAGGGGTAGAAAATAGAATTGGAAGGGAAAGTGGTAAAGTTTTGCGCAAACAGTGCAAAAAAGTGTGCTTAGTCTTTAACATGCAGCAAGGTTCATTGGCATCGTTGGAAGTTACGTAGCAGAATATAGCGTATTCTCCCCGGCGAACCAATGCTGATCTGCTGTTTGCCGTTGTGTAAGGTTAAGAAAAATATGTTATTAGCAACAGCGAGTATCGGCCGGAAGTTGTTACTCTCGTTCATCGCCATGGCAATGTTGGTGATGTTATCAGCGTTAATTGGTGTATCGGGCTTTTCGTTCGTGGCAAAAACAGAGCGCAATGTCGTTGATACGGCTATTCCCGCCATGATTGAAGCAAGACAAGTCTCTGAGCTCAGCTCGCGTATTATTGCATCGGTCCAAACCTTATCAAACGCCAAAAATGAAGTGGAGCGAAAACAGTCAGGGAAAGAACTTTTTTCTCAGTTGGAGTCGCTACTTTCACATATTAAAGCGCTTGGCGGTGGAGAGTCGTTTGATCCGCTATTGTTGGAGCGGCTCGAAACTCATGTGCAAAGTGTGATCGATAACTTGGCCGACTTAGGCGTATCAGTGGAGAAAAAACTGTGGTTAGCAAAAGAGATTGATAGCCGAGTTGAAGAGATGCGTCTGCTCAGCGAAGAGCTTGAACAACTGACGCGCACTCAAGTGCTCAATACCAGCACCATTGCGGTTGCGAATGTGACACATATCTATGACTTATTGGAGTCAAACAAAATTCCTCAAGCTTACCAAGCGCTTGATGCCTTGGTGGAGGTTGACCTTGATCTTTCCGAACGATTGCATGAGCTGCATCTGCTCGCATTCAAAATGCTCAACCAGATCGAAGAAGCACGTACACTCTCCAATATTGATCGCATTCATGATGTGCGTAATGAGTTTGATGCCAACCTCAAAATCATGGTTCGCCGAGTTCAAGCGGTGGAAGATCCTACTCGCTCTGCGCAAATGTCCAACTTACTTACTGAGTTGGGCAAGCGCCAAGTCGTGTTTAACATCCTCGGGCAACAATACCAAAATAACCTAGAATCCCAGAAGCTTATGCAGCAAAACCTCGCGCTTTTTTCTGAGCTCAACGGTACCGTCAATAAGCTTGTGGACGACTCAAATCAGACCACGACAAAAGCCGTGTCGGAGTTAACACGCACACTGAACTTAGCGCAGCTCATTCTAACGGTGATTTCACTCGCTGGCCTCATCGTCGCCATCGTGATTGTTTGGCGAGTGGTTTATGTTTCAGTGGTGACGCGTTTAACGGAATATTCGGCGGCGTTGTTGCAAGTAGCCCAAGGCAATCTCGATATTGAGCTTCAAGTTCGGGGCAATGACGAGCTGGCGCATATGGGGCAGGCGATCATCACGGCAAGGAACACGGCTCAAGCACTGAAAATCGTTGCTGAAGGGGAAGCCAAAGCAAAAAAAGAGCTTCAAGAGCACAAAGAACACTTAGAAGAGCTCGTTACTGAGCGCACGCGTCAGTTACAACTGACCAATGAGAAACTCAATCACGAAGTGCTCAATCACGCCAAAGCGCGTTCATTAGCAGAACAAGCAAACCGAGCGAAATCGGCATTTTTGGCCACGATGAGCCATGAAATTCGCACGCCAATGAATGGCGTACTGGGTACCGCTCGCTTGCTGATGGACTCCGGTCTGAATCCGTTGCAAAAGCGTTATGCCGATATCATCAATCGCAGTGGTAAAAATCTCCTGGCCATTTTGAACGATGTTTTAGATTACTCCAAAATTGAAGCTGGGCATCTTGAGATTAGAGAATCCGCCTTCGAGTTGCATCAAATGGTGGAAGACACTTTCCAACTGATGCAAAGCCGAGCCGCCGAGAAATCGCTGACCTTCTCCTACCATATCGAGAGTGATGTTAACCATTATTGGCGTGGCGATGTCACACGCATCAGTCAAGTGCTCAACAATCTTGTTGGTAATGCGATTAAATTTACTCACCAAGGTGCGGTGGATATTTACGTTAGCCTCGATCTCGAGCAGGAGAATGTGGTTCAGTTTGAAGTCACTGACACTGGCATCGGCATTGCTCAACAAGAGCAGGCGACCCTTTTTGATGCCTTTACCCAAGCCAGTGGTGGGCAAAAAGCCGCGGGTGGTACAGGGTTGGGTTTGGCGATCAGTCGCCGCATCATTCAAGCCATGGGTGGGCAGATGGAAATGACGTCGGAAGAGGGCGAAGGCAGTCGTTTTTGGTTCACCGTGCCTTTGACGCCTTGCGATGCCGTTGAGCCCGTTGTTTGTCCGCTCGAAACTGAAAACCGACAAGCGACGATCCTATTGGTTGAAGACAACGCTGTGAACCGTATTGTTGCGGAAGGGTTTCTCAGTAGCTTGGGTCATACCGTGGTAATGGCGGAAGATGGTGCAGAAGCACAAATGTTGTTTGAGCAGCAGTCATTTGATATTGCGTTAGTTGATATCAATCTGCCTGATTGTAATGGAACGGATTTGATCCAACGTTTAAAGCAGCAAGAGCAATCAAGTGAGAGAAAAACACCTATGGTTGCGGTTTCTGCTCACGTATTTAATGAGGAAGTGGAGAGCTATTTAGCCTCAGGATTTGACGGTTTCCTTGCAAAACCACTGGAAAAAGAAGCGCTTTCAGCGCTGATTCAAAAAATGTTAGAAGGAAAAGTACTGGTGTGCGTAGAAAGTCAAGACACGGCAACGAGCGGTGACGTTTGCTCAAGCATTGCTCAACCTCAGAATAGCAATCTGATGGATCCTCAAGTGGTGCTTTCCGATATGGAGGTGCTTGGTGCTGACAAAATGCGACAAATCATCGAACTGTTCAAAAGCAGCAGCGATGAAATTCTTCAAGCTTTAGTGAGCGCTGCCAATGAGGCGAATGAAGCGCAAGTTAAAGGGCTAGCCCACAAACTTAAGGGCAGTGCAGGCAGTTTGGGTCTAAATAAGTTAATGACGTTGTGCAAAACAATTGAAACCCACTCTTCACCAATGAGTCTCTATCTCAACGAAAAAGAAGCGTTGGAAGAGTGTGTTGAGCTAAGTTATCACGCACTGAAGAACTTGGTTCAATAGCGTTTTCCAAGCAGCTTCCGGCCAAAAGAAAGCCTCCGTCAATCAACGGAGGCTTTTTTATGCCCGATATTTACCCAGTTAATTGTCGCTGTCCCAATCAAATTGGGTATCCAGCGCGTTAGGGTCGTCATCAAATGGATGCTCAACACGCCCTCTTAGGCGTTCTAATTTGCTCTCTAACATGTTCACGGTGTCATAATCACCTTCAGAACAAGCGACGTAAATTTGTTGCTCCAGAGCTTCGATTCTATCTCGGATACTCATGGGAACCTCCTTTACGTTAGGTTGTGCTATCGGTTCTCAAAACGATTATAGTCAAGCAATCCAAATTCGATAGGTTGATCGTTGCGATACCAAGTATGAACTTTGTCGCTAAACGACCAGAAATTGGTTGAGCTACGACGAATCGCAAATTTATCCAATAACTTAACGTAGTCTTGCTCAGATTCCATTGAAGTAATGATTTGGACGAACTCAGCCACTTGGTTTTCGTTTAACGAGAAGAATGCCGCAGGGTAGCTCCCGACAACGCCACGCACTATGGTGAGACTGTCGTTCGCTAGGTCACGATTTTTCTCTTCATTAAACAAACTTGAGATGTTCAAATGTGCATTGTTATGAAGCAGTGTATAAAGCTGCTCTTTCCCAGTATCTGCTTTGACCATCAACATGGTAATTTGCGGGATAGGCAACAGCTTTTCACCTTTTACCAAATTCAATGACTTCAGCAATGCTTCGTTTTTCACGCTCATGCCAGTATCGACAATCTCATAGCGTGTATTCAGGATTGGGCTCACTTGACGGCGTAATATGTCAAACAGCTCGGACTTAGGATCATCGGTTTTATATACAACGCTAGTTGGTTGGCTAAAGGGCGCCACATTGCGCTGCAAGAAATCGCTCAGTTGGCGGTTTTGCTGTTGATACCAGCTGGATTGCTCTTGATGGCGTATGTCTGCGGGCAACAAGGCGATGAAATTACTTTCACCTTCTAAACGAAGAAAATCCATAAACATGCGAGTGATTAATTGATGACCAAAGTTGCCATACACATCAAAACCCGCCACTAACAAGTAGTGGATGCGTTCTAGCAAAGCGTAGTCGAGAACCCAGGCCGTTTTGGGCTTCTCACCCACCAATCCTTGTACCACAGAGGCACTATCAAAGTGACGGAACACCGTTAATGCGGCATTGGGGTTAGTGCCATTACCATCCCATATGATGTCGGTGGTGAGATGCGTACCATTTTTAAACCAATGGTTAATAAACTCCGATTTTGCTTCTAAATAGCGAGCTTGTTGTGTCGAATATTTGACCCAATTGGTGACTGGTAGGGTATTACTTTCAAGTTCGCCCGGTAGTTTTAGATTATCGGCTTGTGAGCGATAAAACTCGTTAACCTCAGGAATATCCGCTTTGTCAGGATCGAGGAAGAAAACCCAGAAACGATCGTTAATCACATTCAGTGCCAACTGCCCGCGACACACTGGACCTTTTATGTAAGCCATAATGGTGTTTTGTGCGTTATCTAGCATGAACTTAAAGCGTGCTTTCACTGGGAGGTCAATAAAAGCACTCATTGGATTGGCCGCAATCTCAGGATCGTAATTTGGTAACTGCTCGACGACGTAATCTGCGTCAATAAACCACGCTTTCCAATCCTTCATTCGCTGGCTATTGAGAGCGAAAGGCATGTGTGTCTTATCGACAATCGTGCCTTGCTCGGGAATGATTCGGTAGTAAACACGTTCTACACCCGGATCATCATAGGGGCGACGAGTGACAATGCGCTGTACGGGTTCGCCTGGTGGGGTGGACGAACGAACCATAGTAAAGAAGCGAGGTTCCCCCTCTAACTCAGAGAAATAGAGGTGCGATAAAAAAAGATGCTCGTAGATATAACGTGCGGCAAGCTGGTTTTTACGCGAACTCTTATTGAACATTTGCTCGTATCGCGTGATCTCCGCCGCCTGCTCACGAGTGAGCGGGATGTGATCGTTCATGATCGCGCCATTTTCCAGCCAAGCCATGAGCGTTTGGTGTTCTTTGGCCGAAAGATTTGGCATACCAAAGGGCATTCCCCAGCTTGGGTTGGTACGCTCGTACTGATCAAATTCTTCAATCGTCGGACAGGTCTGTTCGCGATCAATCGAAAAATCAAATCCTTCAAGCTGGTCCTGTTGAGGAAGGGGATGACGCTCCTTTTGTTGCAGCAATCGCGCAATCAAGCCAGCATCAATGTTGGCAACACCAGTTTGGGCACGCTCGTTGAGCACAGGATGAAAGCCTGCATCACGCCACTCTTGCGTGGTTTGCGCATCTTCAAACAAGCGAGTAGGTGCCGTGGCTGTAAGACGAGTCCCTTGATAAACGAGCGTCTTGCTTGCGCCACGGTCAATACCTTCTACGGAAGAGAGCTTGAGTTGACATGGCGCGTCGTAGCAAGCGTGACAAACCACACATCGGTTTTCGATGATGGGTTTGACATCGTGCATAAAAAACGCACTTTGAGCCGATTGAATGTGCTCGGTTCGGTCGCGCACTTCAGCCTCGCCAAACAGTTGGTCATAGTTGAGCCCAGCATAGGTGGCACAACCTGCAAAAAGTGTGACTACTGCTAGTATTAGAAATGTTCTAAATTTCATTTGGTTAATCGTCTAAATAAGCCATAGCGTTTATTATACTCAAATAACGGAGAGATGCTTGGCTGAGCGAAAATGAATATCCCCTTCTAGCTTGAAGCTGCAGCGGTGTTGGCTACGTTCGTTCACTGGCACGCCAGCCCGGCCCAATCACATAGTTCATCTATGTTCATGGGGATTCACTCACTTGCTGCCTACCTGTAACTCCAAGCAATTTGGGTATAGATTCGCCGCGCGACAAGTTGAAGATATCGACGTTATTTGGGTAGAAGGTGCAGAAGAATAGCGGTTTCAATAATAAAACACCATGCAAAACCAAAATTGTGATTGCCCTCTAGTTGAGCATGGCTTAAGGCTGAGATGGTGGATAGGTTTTTTGATTAGCTCACGCTTTCAACTTGTTGAGCTATCTCACTAGGCGTTTTGTGTTAAATGTTCTATAGAGAGATATTGGTGTGGTTTCACTTGGAAACACAGTTTTTGCTAATAATGCTGATTTTTTGAACATCAAACGATGCTCGGTTATTCAATAGTTTTCGTAATGTAACTGGTTGTTTCTTGATGCCATTACTGTCAGCAGGAGTAAAATTGAGCGATAAAATTATGTAATTAGCTCAAAAGTGTGATTTGGTTTAGACTTTGAAAACAATATTCTCAACAGGATTGATATACAATGATTTTTCAGGAGATCGTTTCTAATAATTAGCAGAGCTCTTGAGCTTCTTCTCAAGTACGGATTTGTCGCGGTACTAGAAGGAAGGTTTGTTTAGATTAACGAGATGCTTATCTCGTTTTGCACGTACAGAATGTAACGTTATTTGAGCAGGGAACTATGAACATACGTCCAATCCCAGCGCTTTTGCTTGCGCTAAGTTTTCCATGGGCATCTTCTGTGTTGGCAGAAGAGGTGAATCAGGCCGATCCAGTTGCCGCCGTTGATGAAAAAATCGATGCAAAACAACAAGAGATCAAAGCAGTAGAAGAGCAATACAGCGAAGAAAGCAGTCAACTGAAAGGATTGAAAGGCGACAACGCTCGTTTGCAGCGAGAAGCTGAAGAGCTGGAAGCGAAACGTAACCGAGCGAAATCTGCTCTTGATAAGCAGTATGCTCGTTTACTGGAAGATCCAGATACTGACCTTGTTTCTTTTCAGAAAAAATACCAAGAGTCTTGGGAAGCGCTGAAACAGAATCAAAACGAAAAGCTCAAGAGTGATCAAAGTATCGTAGAAAGCGAATCTCGTTTATCTCAGCTAAAACAGAAGTTGGCACGCTTAAACAGTGAATACACGAACTTACAAGAGTCTCACGTTGAAGCGCGTGTAAAACGTTTGGAAGCAGAACTTCGCGAAAGCGCGGTACTAGAAACACGTTACACGACGACTTGTTCATCAACGATGACGATAGGAGAGTGTATTAGCCAAGGCAAATACCTCACCAAGCAAAAAGCCGTAAACACTTTTAAAGATAAACTTTTGTCAGGCTTGACGGAATCGGTGTTGGCGAAGCAAAACTTGCAAGGTGTTCAGTTAAACATCCACGTTCAAGAGAGTCAAACGATTGAAAGTGGCTTCTCAGGCAATGGTGCGTATAGCACGAGTATTCAGGCTCAGCTTCAAGCGAAACCAGAAGCAACGGCAGCATGTAAACTACTTTCTGTATCAAGCCGCTACTGTTTATCAGCAAGCAGTAACTCATCAAAGCAAGAGAAAAAAGATTGGGTCACAGTAACGGTAAGATCGGATCAGTACAATGATGCGGTGACGATCAACGGTGTTAGCTACGGAAGTACGCCAGTCGAATTGCTCTTGCCTAAAGGCAAGCATCGTTTTACGGTGTCGAAACCGGGCTATGAAACGTATAATCGTGAGATTTATGTCGGTTCGACCGATACCGTTTGGGTCAAGTTGGTTGAAGATAAGCAGGGGTAACCCTGCTTTCGCATTTTTATTTAAACGCCATTTTTCGATAATTTGGCATGTTCCCTAAGTTTTAATGAAGTATTTATCATGCGTTTAGTTTTTTCTGCACTTACACTTGCCATGCTGCCTGTTGTTGCTGGAATTCCTGCGATGGCGGAAGAAGCAAGCCCTGTGGTGGTTGTTGATGACGCTTTGTTCACCCAAAACACGTTGCTTAGCGATACGGAAAAGAAGAAATCGGCTAAACAGAATCAGTTGAATAACCAAGCAGAGCAGCTTGAGCGATTGAAACAACAAGAGGCTGAACTTGTTGCGCGACTCGATAAGGCGAAGCAACAGCTTGAGAAAGATTATCAACGTTTAAGTGATACGCCTGATTTTGATTTGATGCCTGCTCAGAGTGCCTATCAGTCCGCTTGGTCTAAGGTCAAGCAGAATCAAAGCGAGCAGCTCGAAGCGCGTCAAACGCATGAAACACTCGCAAGCGAATTGGCTGCGATTAACGCAGAAGAAACGGTGATTCGTGGCAAAATTGCACAGCTTCAAGAAGAACGTCAACGTGCTCGTATTGCGACCATACGCAGTGAAATCAGCCAGAAAGGGGATCTCACCGTATCGTTCACCAATACTTGTCGTAGCGATATGACACTTGAACAATGTGCGAAACAAACAACAACTTTAGCGCTGCAAAAAGCGGTTCGTCAGTATCAAAACGAACTGATCGATGGAACAACCGAAGCCAAATTGGCCAAGCAGAATCAATCGCAAGCGGCTCTGAATATCCATGTATTGAAGCACCAGTCGTCGAAAGCTGAATTTTCTGGTGAGAATCAATACACGCAAATTCTCAAGGTTTCTTTAAACACGCGACCGGCTGAAAATGCGCCGTGTAAGCTGCTGAACATTGATTCAAAATACTGTTTTTCTCCAAGTCAGGTCGTTGACGGTGAAAAAGTGACCGAAACCGCTTGGCATACGCTGACCATTCGTTCCAATCAATATGGTGATACCGTTTTGATTGATGGCGTGAAGTACGGCTCCACCCCCGTTGAGATTATGCTGCCGATGGGCAATCACCAGATCAGCATTGAGAAAGAAGGCTACAGTACCTTCCGTACCGATCTGATGGTTAGCCAAGACCAAGCACTGAGAGCAAACCTAGTAGCAAAACGCAATGTCGCCAAGACGGGTGAGACGTTTGCGGATAACTTGGGTTCGTTACCAGCACCGGAAATGGCGGTCGTGACAGAAGGCACTTATATGGTCGGTGAGCGTGCGGGTAAGCAAGTTCGTTTGAATCGTGGATTTTCGATAAGCACCACGCCGATTACGGTTGCACAGTTCCGTGCTTTTGTTGACCAAAGTAACTATCAGACAGATGCTGAATTACACAAAATCTGTACTCGTATCGAACAAGCGGCGATCACTCCTATAGCCAACAAATACTGGCGTGATCCGGGTTTCAGTCAGCAAGAAAACTCTCCGGTTGTCTGTGTCAGTCAAAATGATGCAAACGCCTACGTTAACTGGCTGTCCGACAAAACAGGCTACCACTACCGATTGCCTACCGAAGACGAGTGGGAGATCGCAGCGAGAGCAGGCTCGGAAGCCGAGTATTGGTGGGGCGAGAAGTTTGGTTCGGGCCAAGCTAATACAGGATGGGGCGGAACTCCTTGGTCAAATAACAGTACTTCTCCAGTGAAATCATTTAGTGCCAATGGCTTTGGCCTCTATGATGTGGTTGGTAACGTCTGGGAGTGGACCGCAGACAGCAAAGGCTTATTAAAAGGCGGTGCTTGGAGCTTCTCTCCTGAAAAAGCAAAAGCGGAATCTCAGTTATTTATTTCTCCTGATTCTGCAGCAAACTTTGCAGGATTCCGAGTTGTCAGAGTACTGTAAGCATCAGTAAGTCATGTGAATGGCGAGCCAATCGGCTCGCCTTTTTATTGTGCGCCGAGCATGGCGTTGATCTAGGAGGTGAAAGTCCTCTACGGGCTCAGTCGAGCGAGAACCGTTAGCCTATGCAAGGGTGTTCACCGTGAGGTGAAACCTAAAGGAAGCAAACGGCAAAACTTGGTTGTGACGAACAGAAACCTGATAGTAGGCCTGTACAACTTGGGTAACCTAGCAATAGATAGAACAGCCCAATGCCTCGACGGGAAGTGTGTATAGGTAAATCAGGCATAACCAAGGG
>NZ_NPKW01000459.1:0-741 GCF_002265885.1 Vibrio sp. 03_296 | reverse complement strand
CACATCACCAGATAAACACTCAGGCGCAAGCTTGCAACTTAAACAGGCTTTCGCGGCAATCGGGTCATAGATTAAGCCTCCGTCGACCAAGCTTTCTCGGCTACGAAGCCACAACGGCTGCAACAATCTTGCTGGTACCGGATCATTCCCTTTTCCGATGACTGTTTGATTGAAGACATCACGATGACCTTTCTCATCGATTCCAATAAAGTAACTTAATGATAATAAATCTCAATTACAATTTCAATCCGCGCGGTGCACCCTCACTGACGCCTTACTAGAGAAACGATCGTCAAATGAAGGCCGAGACAAAACAAATAAGACTCCGTAGAAACGGACTTATTGAGCATTACTTTGCACATAATTGGGCGTATTACATCCAATCCGTATTGCGGATAATGCCTACAGCAATGCCTTCAATGGTCAACTGCTGGCTAGTGAGATCCACTTCGATAGGCGCAAACTCTTCATTTTCTGCATGGAGCAGCACGGTTGAACCTTTACGTTCCAAACGTTTTACCGTCACATCATCTTCAACACGCGCGACTACAACTTGCCCATTGCGCACGTCTTGTGTTTTGTGCACAGCCAACAAGTCACCATCCATAATGCCAATGTCTTTCATACTTTCGCCATGAACGCGCAAAAGAAAATCGGCTTGAGGTACGAAACATGCTCGGATCCACTTGGTAGTGCATTTCCACATGCTCTTGCGCCAAGATAGGCTCCCCTGCCGCAACT
>NZ_NPKW01000458.1:0-930 GCF_002265885.1 Vibrio sp. 03_296 | reverse complement strand
GGGCAGCGTCACGCTGCCCCGTTTATTTTACCTGCGACTCATTTGCGACAACCTTGCTGCACATCGGCAAGACTAAAGGCGGCTCGGCATGTTTTTCTTTGGTTAAARTGGCCTGCCATTCTTGTTCCGTCACTGGCATCACCGACAAGCGATTACCCTTTTTCACCAATGGCATGTTTTCCAACTCGGGCATGGCTTTCAACACCGCCAAAGGGATCACCCGTTCGGTTTTGCGCACAAACTCCACATCGACCATTATCCAACGCGGGTTTTCTGGCGTTGATTTCGCGTCGAAATAGTCGCTGTTCAAATCAAACTGAAAATGATCGGGGTAGGCTTCACGAACCACTTTCGCGATCCCTGCCACGCCAACCTGTTTGCACGAGGAGTGGTAAATCATCACCCAATCGCCCTCTTTAACCTCATCACGCAGCATATTTCTTGCCTGATAATTTCGCACTCCCTCCCAACATGAAACCTTTTGTACGCGTAAAGTGTCGATAGAAAAGGTGTCCGGTTCAGTTTTAAACAACCAATATGCCATAATGCGGTCCAAGCAGATTTAGAGATGGAGAAAGATATAACATGAAGGCGTTTAAAAACCAGTCGCCTATCGACACTGTTGCTGTTACAAGCGTGCTCAACCAGCGCCCCGTCCGCCACTCCAATCTCGCTCCTCCACTGCCAACGGCCAATCTCAGCCAACCCGAGTCGGTGATCGCACAGAGCTTTATGTTGTCAGGCAGTTTAGTCGTCGGTCATGAAGCGCAATACATCACACCTTGTGGCAGTACGCAGCAATATTGGCTACAGCTGAGCGCTCAGCAGCGTCAGCAATTGATGGCGCTGACCAGCCTGCCCTATCAGTCCATGTATGGCGAAGTGATTGGCCACTTAAAAACCACCGGTGATGAAGGCTTTGCTTCGGAA
>NZ_NPKW01000457.1:0-615 GCF_002265885.1 Vibrio sp. 03_296 | reverse complement strand
ATTGGAACTAAGTCCATCAAGTTCATCAAAATACCAACAAAGATAGTCAGTGCTAGAGGTGCAATCAGCGGGTTGCGTCCATGGAACGTATCTTTGACGTTTGTCGCGACAAATTCTACGATCATTTCAACAGCACACTGAAGCTTACCTGGTACACCGGCTGTTGTTTTTCGAGCTACAGCGTAAAAAATTCCGAGGAAAATTAACCCTGTAAACCAAGAAAAAAACAGACTATCGATATGTACGTTCCAGAAACTCGACTCTTCCGCCACTAGCCCCAACTTGTAAGTTGAAAGGTTAGTAAGGTAGGTTGAAGGTGATGTAACCGGAAGGTGTTAGCGACGTTCACCTGGCGCAGCCATAACTCATCCTATTTTTTGTTGTTAATTGAATTAGCGCTGGCGCAAAGATATTAATACCAAGAACCAGCAAATAGGTTAGTTTCAGGGGAACAAGTTCCACCTGCATATACATGCAGGCGACAGAAACAGCACTACTGTAATGAGAATTTCAGCGCTTCACCCGTGTAGAAAGAGATACGCAACGTACTTTGACGCTCTCGCTCCTACAAACAAGAATGCACACACAGAAAATACTGCATTGGCGACAACAAAA
>NZ_NPKW01000456.1:0-1157 GCF_002265885.1 Vibrio sp. 03_296 | reverse complement strand
TCGGTATCGACCACAACCAAAACATACTTCTTTGCCGGATCGTATTCCAACCCAACTTTCACTGATCAGTTTAATCTGTATCAGCGTCTTCAAGCTGGTCAAAACTCGTGGTTCAGTACTTGCCACCTTGACCACTTTCTGTCTTCATAACCATGCCCATTTCCCCGCTCAAAGCGATATCAGGGGCATTGCGGTCATTGAAATAACCTTCTTCCATGAAGCGTACCTGAAATCGCTCGCTACCGACATCACCATATTGCGCAAGATCTGCTAGCTCAGCATCGCTATACGTGGGCTGGYACCCCTTTTCCGCGATTTGCTCTCGGCGATTTTTTAAGACGATTTTAGCGTCTTCCAGACTGCCAAGAAGAACTGCTTTGTTAGGAATAACTTAAGGATGAAATATCTCATTGTTGCTAACCTGATAATAAATTTTTTCTAACACATCATCCAAAACATCGCTTTCTAACTGCCTATCCTCAATCATCCTAAAGTCCATCATTAAATGCTGCTTTACATTCTTCATGCCTTTTGGATTTTCGAACTTAAGGATATTTTTACCTTATTGAACCGACTGATAACATTGACTCGTGTCTTCTCCGAGTTGATCGAGAGCTGTAAGCAGCTCATCGATCATACTAGATAACTGAACAATTAAGTTCTCTTCATTTGTTGAAAATGCCATTCTCAATTACCTCTCGTTACTTGCTCTGGGAAAGCAGCCTTGAATTCATCAAATGTATACACAATTCCGGTCTTCCCATCTCTCGCAGATCTCACCAATCAGTTGACCAGTTCTAGGCAAAGAACCTGATCAGCACCACCACGATACTTTGGAGTCAAACTGCTTGGAGGCTGCTGACCTACAGTCTCGTCCAATATTCAACTTTTTACCTTCGGGAATAATCAACTCAGCTTCGAATCGACTATTACTCCATTGCAGGATAAACAGCTKKTTCCTGTCTTCCAGCATTTTGGTGCGTTGACGCAAAGCCACCATCAAGTTTTGCCTGATTAGGGCCTCCACCAAACTTTCTGAATAAGCTAACTGATTCAGTTGTTTCAACAGTTACATACTGCCCGTTCCTAAATGTTTCTATCGTACCCGGTCGTAACTTGTCTGTTTCTACAAGTCTTACCTGATCATCAATCAGTGT
>NZ_NPKW01000455.1:0-997 GCF_002265885.1 Vibrio sp. 03_296 | reverse complement strand
ATGATCTCGACTTGATTGATACTGCTGGGGACATCGTGGTGGATGAACAAAAACGCYACCGCATGAAAGTGACCTTCCCGGCGGATCGCAGTGGCGATGCCATTCTCTACACTCGTTGGCAGCGCATTGATGTGGTTGGCGAAGGTTTTTATAATTGCAGTGACATCACCTTGAGAAGTGGAGGCACTACGCCGCCTACAGACCCAACCGATCCACCAACGGAACCAGGTAACAACCTCAGCGTACTTGGCTATTTCGTACCACAAGGTTTTGGCCCTGTTGATCCGGTGATACGGTTCGCTTCTGCGTACCTTTGACGCAACTGGTGCTGAGCTAGTGGACATCTCATTGGCTATTTCTGCCAACAACACCGGCACTTGGGCTGCGGAGCTGGCGGGCATTTAATGGTCAACAAATAAAGATTGGTACATCGGCATTTGGCACCAAGAGATGAACCACTACATGTACGACAGCAGCAATCTGTTTGCTAACCAAGTGCATGCACCTAGCGCGAACTTTAGCTACGCGCTTTCGTTGATCAAAGCGGATACCACGCCTCCGACGTTACCTACCAACGGTTGGAGCAAAGATAAAGTGTATAGTCGCGGGTGATGTGGTTAGCCACAATGGCCGAGAATGGACTGCGCAATGGTGGACTACGGTGAAGAGCCGGGGACGACGTGGCGAGTGGGGCGTTTGGCGTTAAGCATTGTTATGCTTCAACACTGTAGGAGGCTGCGGCCTCCTTTTTGCTTCTTCGTTTTATTTCTTAGTTTTTTCGTAGCATCAAGTATCAAATACGCCACCTCCTTGTGGCCACATCGTTAGATGTCGAACAACACGCCAATTTTGAYGGCTTGCTGATCAAACTCTTTCGCAATTTCAGGACTATCGACGTTGAGTGCATCCGTCAGATATTGGTAAGAGAGCGTCATCGAAAAGCGTGGTGTGAAATGCCATTCACTACCTACTTCAATACCACTGTGTACCGTGCTAT
>NZ_NPKW01000454.1:0-578 GCF_002265885.1 Vibrio sp. 03_296 | reverse complement strand
ACTATTCTTATATATCTCTCCATGAAGTCACTCACCAGGCAGTAGAGTTTGTGTTTTCAAGAAGAGAGGTAAGACGGGACTAGGTCCCCAGTTGTTTCAACAGTGACTATCCTATGAAAGGCGGAGAAGAATGACGTCCTCCACCCGAAAAAAACAGGGGGATGAGAAGGGATGAGAATTTTTATGGCATGATGTTTTATAGAGCAAGATCACTGATTTAGGGTGGAGTTGGTAACTTTGTTAGTGATTTGCTGGCTACAAAATGAGGGCTGATTCATATTTTTGCCAAATATGAACGTTAGAAAGAAAGTTTATTACATTTATATTAATCGCTGGGGGGCGCTTGACCTCAGTAGGACAAAGTTTTTTACTAGTGGTTCCGAAAGATGGAAACTGAACTAAGAAAAATAACTATGACAACATCGCTCGCTCGCCCTATCCATTGGGTGCAACGTTACACGATAAAGGCTGCAATTTTGCCGTCCATTCTCCGGATTGCGCGTCTATTCGCCTCGCTCTGTTTGATGACAACAACGAATTTAAAACTTTTGAACTCAGTGAAGAATACGCCGGCATCC
>NZ_NPKW01000453.1:0-340 GCF_002265885.1 Vibrio sp. 03_296 | reverse complement strand
CCGCCACCGACAACAATGACGTCAAATGTTTCGTGATAAAGCATGAACTGACCTCAGGTATTCAAAGGATTCAACAGTGAGAGAAAAAGAGCGATATTCTACCTTCTTTTGTGGATGAGTGAAAATTGTTTTCGTCTCGCGAATCACGAGATCATMCCACTAATATATATAAGATCTTATATATGATCTTTTATTGGATCTATTATTAGGATCGAGGTGATCTGTGGATAAGTTAAAAATGATCAACAAGATCATGGATCTTATTTGGATCATATCGTGTGATCATGATTTGATCTACACAAGGATTACCTGGGATCAAAATGGAGGGTTATGCACAGGG
>NZ_NPKW01000452.1:0-470 GCF_002265885.1 Vibrio sp. 03_296 | reverse complement strand
CGCGTGGGCCCGCAGGCGCAGCCATCAACAGATCTTTGAGGTTAGTGGCGAAGACTTCAATCGCTTCGATTTCCGCGCGCTCTTTCATTGCCGCCATCAACTCGGTTTCCATGTGCATTGAACTTGATGCGCCATGCCCAACTGATGACCTGTTTGCGCCAGTTGTCTGCAGGGGCGCTGCTCAGCGTCACACCATAGTGATCGGCAATTAGGGTTTCGCAATAGGATTGGCGCACACTTTCTTCTTGCTGTGGATCGGCATTGAGCGTCAGGCTGAGGAAGCCTTCGTTTCGGCCGCGCAACAATCGCCAAAGCACGGTGAGAAGGCACTTTGCTGATCGCTTCGTTATGCTCAAAGTAATCTTTGAACTTCTTCGCCTTCTTGTTCTTTGCCCGCCACCACGCGTGACACAATTTCAGCATGACGATTGAGGTACTGGCGAATTTTCTCCAGCAAGTTGGCGTCTTCG
>NZ_NPKW01000451.1:0-1785 GCF_002265885.1 Vibrio sp. 03_296 | reverse complement strand
CTTTGAAGCGCCTACGCGATCAAATTAAACGCATTGGTCCTACCGATGTGAGCATTCTGATCAACGGAGAGAATGGCTCAGGAAAAGAAACGGTCGCTCGAGCCATTCATAAAATCTCATCGCGTGCGATGAAGCCATTCTTTTCTGTCAAATGCCGTGCAATGAGCGAGCAACGTTTTCAAGCGGATGTTTTGGCATTGGGGCTGACGCAAATGTCGGGGCCTTCAATACTAGAGCGAGGCTGATGGTGGTACGGTGTTGTTTAATGACATTCTAACGATTTCCAAAACTCAGCAACTGCACCTTCTTCGTTTCTTACAAGAAGGAACGATAGAAACCTGCGATGGCATGAAGAAGGTCAATGTCCGTATTTTGACGGCGAATGCTTCCGATATTGAAAAGCACTGATCGATGGGATTTAGCGAGGAGCTTTACCACTACATCAATGTGCTACGGATTAATGTGCCAAGTCTCAAAGAGCGTGCCAGTGACATCACCTTGTTGGCTCGTTACTACCTGCAAGAATACTCAAAAGAGTATAACGCGCAGGCAAAAGGCTATTCTGAAGAAGCGCTGAGAGCTTTGATGCGCTATTACTGGCCAGGCAACGTACGCGAGCTGATGAATCAGATTAAGCGTGCTGTCCTGATGTCAGATAGCGTGATCATCGATATGCCGCAATTGGATCTTCCTAAACGTGGTGATAGTAAGCGCAGCTTAAAAAATATCCGTGAGAAAAGTGAGCGCGATGCGCTGTTGCTGGTGCTGGAATCTCATTCGGGTCAGGTCTCTAATGCCGCCAAAGAGTTAGGGTTTCAGCGTGCGACGATGTATCGACTACTAAACAAACACAATTTGATTTCCGAACAAACGGTGTAGCGGAATATCCTGTTTAAATCACCCAAAGCTTGAGGCCATTCTATCGAATGGCCTTTTTACATTCAGATAATCATCTAATAACCTCATATTGCCAAGGTGAATATGTTATAGCCAATCAATATGAAACTGACATTTAGTAGGATGTTTTGTAATTGCTGCATTGGAGAAAAAGTGATTGATTAGCAACCGTTTTCGCTTACAATTTAATCGTAACTTTCGAGTTATACCACATCAAAACTTTAGGATTAATAAACCATTGAAGGGGGCTAACATGTTGAAATTGAATGCGAAATCAACCCGTTTGTGCTCTCGCGATGCTCATTCATCTGAGATGAGTGTGGTTATCAGCATCGGCGCTGATACCGCTATCGACTGGTTAGTTAATCCGCACCCTCATTGTTATTTAACTGAGCTGCGGAAAATGGCAGCTTAGTTTGTGTCTCTCTCTACGAGTTGATCTACCCGAAAGCACGTCATTTTTCTCAGCAATCATTTTTATTTGGAGAAAATAATGCGTCACYCTATTTATTGAAATTAGCCACTATTTTGGTTCAAGCCGATTTAAAACGTGAAGAACGTGAATGGGCGAAACGTGTCCGTCGTAGTAGTTATGAAATTCCTTGGAACAACGCCTTCTTACTAAGAGACATTGGTTTAGATGAAGGTGGTCGAGCGAACCCAAACACCACTCCGGATGAAGTCAAAGTCGCGCGTCGAATCCGTCATATTCGCCGTGTGCTTAGTTCGCGAATACCGACGTAATCGAAAGGGCTGTAACCTTGGTGGTTACAGCCCGCAATGTTATGGGCATGGATTGGAGTAGGTGGTACCAATCTGCTGTATTTTATTTAACACCTCATCTTCTAACTTGACATTGAGACTCTCGATATTGACTTTAAGCTGATC
>NZ_NPKW01000450.1:0-930 GCF_002265885.1 Vibrio sp. 03_296 | reverse complement strand
AAATGACACCACTTCAGACCATGCTTGTTGGCGATATAAAGCATCAAGATACGGCGACGCGAATACGTTGTAAAACGGGGTAATCACGACTTTGAGTGAATAAATTGTCTCCACTTCTGTTGGCGTTTTTTTGACAGCTGCGCCAGGAAAAAACGGTAATCGAGATAAGGCGTAAGAGCATACTCGTCCAGTTGAGAACGCACTTGTACATAGGCCTCATCGTTTTTGTCATCCAACAGTTTTTGCGCTTGTTCATACAAGACGCGCTGTTTTTCTAATGTCACCACATCCGCTGCACTGACATTCATCGCCACGCCACACAACGCTGCCATCAGCCATTTTGTGGCCGACTCTCTCCCAATATTTTTTAAACTCATTAGCGTCATATCCCCAGTACGTTTTTTACCGCTGATTGCCCATAAGGGTATTAGGGCCAAATAACTCACGATATGCATCCAATTACACCGTTCTGTTATAGTGTTGTAAAGATGACAGATGTAAATAATAGTGATTTCATTTTAATGAAACACAGTTACACATTAATGCGGTCATCGTGTTGTCAATTTTATTCATTTGCAGACCAATCTCTGTGAGCGGAGTAGTGTGGAATGGCCACTGAATTTCTCTTTGGACAGTAACAAATCCTCAGCAGTTGATATAAAATACTGCCTCTATGTGGAATTTAAAATTAGGAACGATCGGCAATGGTCTGAATACGTATATACCATGTCGCGGGTGAGCAAAATCGTGCCACCTAAGCGTCAAATTCTTAAAGACATCTCTCTAAGCTTCTTCCCTGGTGCAAAAATCGGTGTTTTGGGCCTAAACGGTTCAGTAAATCACCTTAATTGCGCATCATGGCAGGTCTGGACACCGATATTGATGGTGAAGCACGTCCACAACCCGGTTTGAAAGTGGGCTACCTTCCAC
>NZ_NPKW01000045.1:0-43479 GCF_002265885.1 Vibrio sp. 03_296 | reverse complement strand
ATACCAGCAAGGGCGCGCATTTTACGCATTTTTTTCTGCGTGAAAAGACTAATATTTGAGCATTGACAAATTGTTTTTGCAATTTGTATGAATTTCAAACAATTAACCCTGAAAGTCTTATCTAGCCTTGCTTGCGACCAGAGATGCGACACCATTCACTTTGCTCAACGATCGGATCAATGTGAAGCTCGTCACGGTAATAGTTGGCTACGTCTTCTGCTTGGGTGTCCAGTACACCTGACATCGCCAATTGACCGTTGGGTTTGACAAGGCCCTTGATGATTGAAGAAAGCTCACGCAGTGGTGCCGCCAAAATGTTTGCCACAACGACGTCAGCAAGCAGACCTTCTGGTTGATCTTGAGGCAGATAAACATCCAGTTGATCGGCAACGCCATTACGTTGAGCGTTGTCTTTCGAAGCGAGAAGTGCTTGAGGATCAATGTCGATCCCGATGACTTTTTCTGCACCCAGTTTGATCGCTGCGATCGCCAAGATGCCAGAGCCGCAACCAAAATCGATAACGGTTTTACCTGAGAGATCAAGCCCTTCTAGCCACTCAAGACACAGTGCTGTGGTTGGGTGAGTACCTGTACCAAACGCAAGACCAGGATCCAGCATCACGTTCACTGCGGTTGGATCGGGAATGTCACGCCAGCTTGGGCAGATCCACAAACGCTGACCAAATTTCATTGGGTGGAAGTTGTCCATCCACTCACGTTCCCAATCTTTGTCTTCTAGCTGCTCAATTTTGTAAGCAAAGCCTTCAGCCAGCATGTTGCTTGCTTTGATTTGCGACATGATGAGTTGAGTGTCTGCTTCCGCATCGTACAGTGCCAGGACGTCCGTATCACCCCAAAGACGCGTTTCACCAGGCAGTGGCTCGAAGACCGGGGTATCGTGCGCATCTAAGAAAGTCACTGATAGCGCGCCAGTCTCTTCCATAAGCATATCGCCGATAAGCTCAGCGTTTTCGTTGGTCGCATTGAGTTTGATTTGAATCCAAGGCATGAGTGCATACTCTTAATGTTTAAATTTGGCGCAGAGTTTAGCAGACTTTCCCTGCAAACGAAAAAATCCGCTCAATGAAAAATGCCCACCGAAGTGGGCATGGTAACCAGTGCGTTCAGCTTAGTGCTGAAGGCCGAGTTTTTTCTCTAGGTAGTGGATGTTGGCACCACCGTGCTGGAAGTTTTCATCGTTCATGATGCTCACTTGCAGCGGAATGTTGGTTTTGATGCCTTCAATGAACATCTCACCTAGAGCGTTCTTCATACGTGCAATCGCAACGTCACGGTTTTCACCGTAAGTGATCAGCTTACCGATCATTGAATCGTAGTGCGGTGGCACGGTGTAGCCGCTATAGATGTGCGATTCCCAACGAACACCCATACCGCCTGGTGCGTGGAAGCGTTCAATCTTACCTGGCGATGGCAGGAAGCGCTCTGGGTCTTCCGCGTTGATACGACATTCAATCGCATGGCCACGGATCTTAATGTCGCTCTGCGTGAACGACAGAGGCTGGCCCGCCGCAACGCGCAGCTGTTCTTTGATCAGGTCAACACCAGTTACCATTTCCGTCACTGGGTGCTCAACCTGAATACGCGTGTTCATTTCAATGAAGTAGAACTCACCGTTTTCGTAGAGGAACTCGAATGTACCAGCGCCGCGGTAGCCGATTTCCACACAAGCACGAGTACAACGCTCGCCGATGTACTTGCGCATCTCTTCAGTAATACCTGGAGCTGGTGCTTCTTCAACAACCTTTTGGTGACGACGCTGCATTGAACAGTCACGCTCACCTAGGTGAATAGCGTTGCCTTGGCCATCCGCAATCACTTGAACTTCAACGTGACGTGGGTTTTCTAGGAATTTCTCCATGTAAACCATGTCGTTGTTGAATGCTGCTTTTGCTTCTGCACGGGTCATGGCAATCGCCTGAACGAGGTCCGCTTCTTTACGAACCACACGCATACCACGACCGCCGCCACCACCAGAGGCTTTGATGATCACTGGGTAACCAATACGTTTCGCGTGTGCTCGGTTTTTCACTTCGTCGTTATCAAGTGGACCATCAGAACCTGGTACACACGGAACGCCCGCTTTTTTCATTGCAGTGATAGCCGATACTTTGTCACCCATCATGCGGATGGTGTCCGCTTTTGGCCCGACAAAGATGAAACCGCTACGTTCTACTTGCTCTGCAAAGTCTGCGTTTTCAGACAAGAAACCGTAACCTGGGTGGATCGCCACCGCGCCAGTCACTTCTGCTGCTGAAATAATGCGAGGAATGTTCAGATAGCTGTCGATACCACGAGCAGGGCCGATACACACGGTTTCATCTGCCAGCAGTACGTGTTTTAGATCGCGATCGGCGGTGGAGTGCACGGCAACGGTTTTGATGCCGAGTTCTTTACACGCGCGAAGGATACGAAGTGCGATTTCACCTCGGTTCGCGATGACTACTTTATCTAGCATAGCGAACTCCGCTTATTCGATAACTACAAGTGGTTGGTCAAATTCAACAGGCTGGCCGTCTTCAACAAGAATTGCTGTTACCACGCCAGATTTGTCAGCTTCGATTTGGTTCATCATCTTCATCGCTTCAACGATGCACAGTGTTTGGCCTGCAGTCACAGATTGGCCCACTTCGATGAATGCTTTTGCATCTGGACTTGGAGAGCGGTAGAAAGTACCGACCATTGGAGAAAGAACTTGATGGCCAGCAGGTACTGCCGCCGCAGCTGGCGCTGCTTCTGCAGTGGCTACAGGCGCAGCTGCAACTGGCGCAGGTTGAGCAACAGGTGCCGCAGCGTAGTGCATTGGTGCAGGCGCTGCCATCATTTGACCGTGGCGACTGATGCGTACCGATTCTTCGCCTTCAGAGATTTCTAGCTCAGCAATGCCAGATTCTTCAACTAGTTCGATAAGCTTTTTGATTTTACGAATATCCATCTTTTCTTTCTCTTTTATCTTGTGAGTAAGACAACCCTAAAGGGTTGCAGAGTGTTGGGTTTACTTTGCCTGCAGACGAGCAATGGCTGCCGACAGAGCGAATTCATAGCCTTGCGCCCCTAAGCCACAAATCACGCCGACCGCTTTATCCGACAAATAAGAGTGATGTCGGAATGGCTCGCGAGCGTGTACGTTGGAGAGGTGCACTTCAATAAAAGGGATGGCAACACCCAGTAGCGCATCACGTAGTGCAACACTGGTGTGAGTAAAAGCCGCCGGATTGATGATGATGAAGTCGACATTGCCGTGTGCGGCATGGATGGCTTCAATCAATTCATACTCACGATTCGATTGCAGGTGTTCGAGCTCGATGCCTGCAGTTTGCGCCTGTTGTGTCAGCATATCGACGATTTGCGGCAAAGTTTGGTGACCGTAATGACCCGGCTCACGCAAACCCAGCAGGTTAATATTTGGACCGTTCAGGACCAGAATTCGTGATTTTGCAGACATGTTGACGCTATCTTCCTTTAACGTGAGTGGAACCAGCATATTCCCAAAAATACGAGAAATCGGCACGAGATTTTTGTAAAAAACGCGCAAATTTTTCAAAATCGACCAAGATTATAGCCAATTCATTACAATTAGCAGCAATTTACTGGTCTAATCTCCCTGTTTGCCGTGGATTTTCTGTAACCAGCTTAACAAAAAACAAGATTAACCTTTCTTACAGTATGGGTAATGATAACGGCAAACAAAAAAGCCACTCTTATGTAGAGTGGCTTTGAGGGTGTTTTGTTTAAAACGGATTAAACCAGTTCGGCTTTTTCTGCGATCAGTTTATCAACTACGCTTGGATCGGCCAGTGTCGAGGTGTCACCCAAGTTGCTGGTATCTCCCGTGGCGATCTTACGCAAAATACGGCGCATGATTTTGCCTGAACGGGTTTTCGGTAGTGCATCCGTCCAATGCAGTACGTCTGGTGTCGCGATTGGACCAATCTCTTTACGTACCCAATCTTTCACTTCTTTGTGCAGCTCGGCGGTTGGATACTCGCCCGCATTGAGCGTGACGTAGGCGTAAATTGCTTGGCCTTTGATGTCGTGTGGAATGCCAACAATCGCTGCTTCGGCAATTTTCGGGTGGGCCACGAGTGCGGATTCAATTTCCGCTGTGCCCATTCGGTGGCCTGAAACGTTTAATACGTCATCCACACGGCCTGTGATCCAGTAGTAACCGTCTTCATCGCGGCGCGCACCGTCTCCGGTAAAGTACATGCCTTTAAAGGTTGAGAAGTAGGTTTGTTCGAAACGCTCATGGTCACCATAAACCGTGCGCATTTGGCCTGGCCAAGAATCGAGGATAACCAGGTTGCCTTCTGCGGCTTGGTCTTCGATCACGTTACCCATGTTGTCCACTAGAGCAGGCTGAACGCCAAAGAATGGGCGCGTTGCAGAACCCGGTTTCAGCGCGGTGGCGCCTGGCAGTGGTGTGATCAAAATGCCGCCGGTTTCGGTTTGCCACCAAGTATCGACAATCGGTGATTTCTCATTGCCGATGGTTTTGTAGTACCACTCCCACGCTTCCGGGTTAATCGGTTCACCCACTGAACCCATAATGCGTAGGCTGCTACGATCCGTACCTTCGATTGCTTCGTTGCCTTTTGCCATCAGCGCGCGGATTGCCGTTGGCGCGGTGTACAGAATATTCACTTGGTGCTTGTCGACCACTTCGCTCATGCGGCTGGTGTTTGGATAGTTTGGCACGCCTTCAAAGAGAATGGTTTTGGCGCCGTTTGCCAGTGGACCGTAAACCAGATACGTGTGGCCAGTGATCCAACCCACGTCGGCCGTACACCAGAAAGTTTCGCCAGGTTGGTAGTCAAACACGTACTTAAAGGTCATGGTCGCGTAGACCAAATAGCCGCCCGTGGTGTGCAGCACGCCTTTAGGTTTGCCGGTTGAGCCTGACGTGTAGAGAATGAACAGTGGATCTTCAGCTTTCATCTCTTCTGGTGGACAAACGTCGGAAACTTTTGCGGTTGCTTCGTGCCACCAAACATCACGATGTTCATGCCAATCAATGTTGCCGCCAGTGCGCTTGAATACTACCACTTTGCTGATGGTTTTCACTTCAGGGTTCGTCAGTGCTTCGTCGACGTTCTTTTTCAGCGGCACCGCGCGACCACCACGAACGCCTTCGTCGGCAGTGATGACGACTTTGGCATCGGAGTCAATGATGCGGCCAGCCAGTGCTTCTGGCGAGAAACCACCAAAGACGATGGTATGCACCGCACCGATGCGGGTACAGGCCAACATGGCAACCGCGGCCTCAGGGACCATTGGCATGTAGAGACACACCACATCGCCTTTGCGTACGCCTTGTTCTTTCAGTGCGTTGGAGAAGCGACACACTTCTTGATGAAGCTGGTTGTAGGTCAGTGTTTTGTCGTCCGCTGGATTGTCGCCTTCCCAAATGATGGCAACGTCATCCCCACGTTCTGCTAGATGGCGGTCAATACAGTTTGCTGAGACATTGAGCGTGCCATCTTCAAACCAGCGAATATCAACGTGGCCAGTGTCAAAAGACGTTTGTTTGACTTTGGTGAAGGGTTTAATCCAGTCAACAATTTTGCCGTGTTCACTCCAGAAACCTTCAGGGTCAGTGACTGACTGCTGGTACATGGCTAGGTAGGTATCATTATCCGCATGGGTGTGGGCTTTGATGTTCTCTTTTACCGGATAAATGTGGGCTTCACTCATTGTCTTTCTCCTTGTGCCTTTGCCTTCGTGATGCGGTTTGATGATGTTTTAAACACGCCTCAATCACGAAAGGGGGAATCCGTATGCCTCTAACTGTCAATCAGTTGGAGGCTTTCGACAATTAGACTTTAGGATATAGCGGGGTTTGGTTGTGGCATTTAATAAGTGAAACTCACGACGAAACGTAAGGAAATGATAGGCTTGGCAAGTCGCCACGAGTGAGTCGCACAAACACCAAAGCTGCGGCAATCGCATCTTGCAGCGCATCGTGTTTATCTTGGATGGGTAAGTCGAGATGGCGACAAATGGCGTCCAAACTCAAATCGAAATAGGCGTTGGGTAGGTGTTTTTCCAGCTTGTCATGATAGATCTGGCTGACTTCCACCAGCGGATTAGCTAAGGGAAAACCGAGGTGGCGTAAGCAGGCTAAATCGAGAATCTTCTTATCGTAGCGGATGTGGTAGCCCACCAATGGGCGATTGCCGATGAAATCAATCAGTTTGAGCAGCGCTTCTTTCTCGCTTAGCCCATCGACCAAGTCTTGGTGGCGGATCTTGTGAATTTTCACTGAACCAGAATCGAGAGACTGTGGCGCACGCAAACGCACCTCGAACGGTTTACTGGTGATGATGCGATTGTCGATGATTTTGGTCGCGGCAATAGTGACTAACTCCGCGCGATTGGGATCAAGGCTGGTGGTTTCACAGTCGAGAGAGACATACTCTTTGTTGTTGGGCGCACAAAACAGCGACTGATAGGGCGACCCTTTCAATCGATAGTACCAGTATTGACGACGAAACCAGTTCATACAAAATCCTGCGCGCGTAAGACCTTAGCCGTATAGCCTTTGGTCGTGATGGTCCATTGAGCCAAGTTAATCTTTGATTTGATAGTGATAACCCAGCCACTGTTTGAATTTTTTCACCACGTGCAAACTGTGGCGCAGTAAATCTCGCTCAGTACGATCGAGCAGTTTTAAGTTGAGTTTGTTGTTGCTGTGTTGCTCGGCAAGTTGCTGCGCCAAGCGCAGTTTAAAAAACAGCTTGAGCGCTTCGCTTAGGTTTGCGGCCGTGCTTTTTTCTAACACTTTGCGTGCCACTAACCCCTCAATACGGTCGAAGGTGTTGTTTTCTTGCAGTGCGTACTCCAAGCTCAAAGCGCGAATGCCATGAACAATAGGGAAGATGCCACCTTGTTTGATGTCGAGGCCGCTTTTGTCGGCTTTGACGTTGCCAAAGAGGGTGAGGGGAACTGAAAAGTTCAATGCAGGTCGAGTGAACTCGGTCAAAATCAGTTCTTGATCCGCCATCAACTCGGAGAGGTGCTGTTTCACGGGCTCAAGCAATGCCTTATTGCCCGCCACAGCATGTGCATCGGCAAAAATCGCTAAATCCATCACCGTTTCTGGTTTGGCGCTGCGTACCCACGCGGTGAGCGTTTTGCGCCAATCGCTCTGACTTTTGACCCACTTAGGGTTATTGACCATCACATTGCCAGGGCAAAGCGGATAGCCAAGTTGCTGCAAGGTGTGTGTCAGTTGCTGCATCACCCCGTTACTTTGTTGCCATTCCAAACCATCTTTGATGATCAGTGCGTTGTCTTGGTCGGTTTTGAGGATTTGTTCCCCACGCCCTTCTGAGCCTAAAACGATCAAACAACAGTGATCGTGAAGGGCGGGTGGAACAACCAACTCAAACGCTTTCTCGATAATCTGTTCATTGACAGCGGAAATCAGCTCCATGATGAAGCGGGTTCGAATGCCGTTTTTGAGCAAACTTTCCACTAACTGACGCTGGCGATTCGATGCTAAGGCGAGTTCTTCAACGCTGGAAGCGCGCGCGATGCTCAAAGTGAGCACATGGGAATGGGTGGAGAAGGCGCTGAGAATTTGCGTCATGTCCAACATGCCTACGGCTTGATGACCATCGCACACCATGAGGCGCTTCATGCGATTGCGTGTCATGGTGATCATCGCATTAAAGAGAAAATCACCATCATCGACATGGAAAACGGGGAAGGTGGCAATATCGCCCACCGGCGTGTCGAGTGGCTTGTCATCCAGCATCACTGAGTGGAGCATGTTGGTGCGAGTGACAATCGCATAAGGGTGAGCGTTGGGATGGTTGAGTAGCCGCTCATCGTCGTCATTGAGGCGCACCAAGGCGGCATCGATGCCATTCTCTTTGAGTGTGCGCGTAACCTGATTGATCGGCATCTCAGGCGACAAAATCTTCGGCGGATGATAAATGGCTTTATCAACTTTGGTGAGAATGAATTCGGCAAGATTTTGTTGTTGCTGCGCTGCCTCTATCAGCTCTTGGCGCTTGGCGAGGTTGTTATCAAAATAAGCGGCGAATTGGCCGTTTTCATTGTACAGCTCGAGAAAAATGGCCTTGGGCAGCAAATAGCTTAAGGTATCTTCGAGCGCGACATACTGATGACGTACGGTTGGTTCAAACAAGGCGCGCACATCAAACATATCGTCATTGGCATAGTGAGCAAACACTTCTTGTTGGTTGGCAGAGCGCTCTTCGACCGCGCCTTTGATCAAGATATGCAGATGCGGAGACGGCTGCCCCGCGGCGAGCACCACATCTTTAGTGCGAAAATAGGCCACATCCAGTGAAGAACGTAAGAGGTGTTGTTGCCCCTCGCTCAAGCGATCAAACGGGGGCGATTGCATATTAAATTTATCAGGCATGGCAGCATCCAAAACCAGCAAGGCATATGCTGTAAGTCTGACAAATTTCTCCTGACTCTCCAGACGACTTTGGTCTAATTCACTCCAATTAGGCCGATTAGAGGAAACAATCTGTGGCGGAGAATTCCCTTTTTCTCATCTGCAAGGCAAGTCATAATGACGCCGATTTTTCTCTCGTCAGTTTTTAGGTCAACAGACCCTAGGATCACCATCATGTTCAAACCGTCTCCTTATGGATGGATTTCGCAATATTTTCTCGGTTTCTTTTTTGCCTATGGCGTCTATCTGCCATTTTGGTCGCTGTGGTTTAAAGAACAGGGCGTCTCCTCCACGGATATCGGTTTGCTGGTCGGTATTGGCTTAGCGACACGCTGTGTGGCGAACATGGTGATCACGCCACGTATCCATAAGGCCGAGCACATTATGCCGGCGCTCCGTTGGCTCAGTTTTGCTGCGCTGATTTTTGTCGGTTTCCACTTCTTTACGGGCGGCAGTTTTTGGCTGATGGCGTTAGCGACGGTATTGTTTAACTTGTGTTGTGGCCCAGTCGTGCCGTTATCCGATGCGCTTGCCAACTACTACGCAAGATTGAAGATGCTCGATTATGGTCGCACCCGTTTGTGGGGCTCGATCGCCTTTATCGCGGGCTCGACCGTGGTGGGGTATCTGATTTCCCTCTATGGCACCGACATGATTCTGTACACCGCCTTGGTGGGGGTGTTTATTTCCTTGCTGTTGAGCATGCGCAGTGCCAATGTGATGCCGGTGACGCGCAGCGAACATCACAGCGAAAGACCGAAACTGACGCAACTGCTGACCGATGGCCCTGTGGTGAAGTTTTTGCTACTGGCGGCTCTGATTCAGGGCAGCCATGCCGCGTATTACAGCTTTAGTGCGATCTACTGGCAGCAAGCGGGCCATTCGGAAGAGATCATCGGCTATTTGTGGAGCCTTGGTGTGGTATCGGAAGTGGCGGTGTTTGCGTTGAGCAAGCGCTTGTTCGCAGGCTGGTCGCTGCGTGCGTTGTTTGTCGCGGCATCGATTGGCGTCATGTTGCGTTGGGGCATTACCGCCTCGACCACGCTGTTGTTGGGTTTGGTGTTGGTGCAGTTGCTGCACGGCGTGACATTTGCGATGGCGCACATCGCTGCCATTCAATACATTCAAAACTCAGAAGAGCACAAAATGGTGGCGCTACAAGCACTGTACAACGCATTGCCACTGGGCGCCTTTATTGCGGCGATGACGGCCTTTAGTGGTTGGGGCTTTGAGCATTGGGGGGCGAACGTATTCTGGGTGATGGCGGCCATGGGGCTGGTGGCACTGTTTATCAAAGTCGCACCTGTCACCAGCCAAGTTCAGGATATTAGCGTGGCGAAAGCGGAGCCCAATGCACAGAATTAATCCTAAGAGATTGAGATTAAAAACTATCCTTAGTTAAATGAAACCTCTCCCGTATGGAGAGGTTTTTTATTGACCAAGAGAAAGGATGTCACATGCAAGGATGGTTGGTGATACCCGTATCGTTAGCGTATTTAGGAGTGTTGTTCCTCATCGCTTGGTATGGAGATAGGCAAAAAAATTGGTTGGCACGTTGGCGGCCTTGGATCTACAGCCTATCGATTGCGGTTTACTGTACCTCTTGGACGTTTTACGGCACGGTGGGGCAGGCGAGCAATAATCCTTGGTCTTTCTTGCCGATCTACATTGCACCGATTCTGGTCTTTACCCTTGGTTGGCGCGTCTTAGCGCGGCTCATTCTTGTTGCCAAGCGCGAACACATTACCTCGATAGCGGATTTTATTGCTGCGCGCTATGGCAAATCGCAAGGGCTTGCTGTGGTGGTGACCTTAATCGCCGTGGTGGGGATTTTGCCCTATATCGCCCTGCAATTGCGTGGCATCACCATGGGGCTTGAGATTATCGCACCCGATCTCTCGAGCCGTTTTGGCTATCAAGATTCTGGCGTTTCTTGGTTTGTGGTGGGGGCTCTCGCAGTATTCACCATGCTGTTTGGCACCCGTCATATCGACAATACCGAGCATCACCGCGGCATGATGATGGCGATCGCTTTTGAATCGATCGTTAAGCTGGTGGCATTTCTTGTGGTGGGAATGTTTATCGTCTGGCTGGCGATGCAGCATCAAGAGGTCGATCTCAGCAGTGTTGCCGCCGCCACGTATCAATCACCCAATATCGCCACCTTGCTTATCCATACTTTGCTGACCATGCTGGCGATTGTCTGTTTGCCGCGTCAGTTTCACACCATGGTGGTGGAAAATGAACGCGCGCAAGATCTGCATACCGCGCGTTGGCTCTTCCCGCTGTATCTGATTTTGATGGGCATTTTTGTTCTGCCGATTGCGTGGGCGGGGCAAAGTTTGCTCTCTGGCAGCCCTGCCGATACTTATGTGATCAGTTTGCCGATGGCGTTTGGTGCAAATGACATCGCCTTGTTGGCCTTCCTTGGCGGCACGTCCGCAGCCAGTGGCATGGTGATTGTGTCTACCATCGCGCTCGCCATCATGGTGTCCAACGATTTGGTGATGCCGTTGCTGCTGCGTCGCATGCGCCTGTCTAACCGTAATCACCACCATTTTTCAGGCTTATTACTGCGCATTCGTCGGGCGTTGATTCTGGTGTTGTTAATTGGTGCGTGGGGCTTCTACCAAGCACTGGACGCGATTCATTCACTCTCAGCGATTGGCTTTCTCTCATTTGCCGCGATCACCCAGTTTGCCCCAGCCTTGATTGGTGGTATGTACTGGCGTCAAGGTAACCGAAAAGGGGTGTATGTGGGCTTGGCGGCGGGCTTTACCTTATGGTTGATTACGTTGATGAGCCAAACCGATATGTTGGCCGGGAATGCGCAGAGCAACTTGCTGATTTGGCTGATTACACCACCAGATGTATTAGGGGAGATGGGCGTCAAGGCCTCTGACTGGGGGATGTTCCTCAGTGTCACCGTTAATGCGCTCTGCTTCCTTGTCGTCTCGATGCTAACGCGTCCAAGCCTAAGTGAGCGCTTACAATCGGCGTCGTTTGTTGGTACGCCATTACCTGAAAATGAAAACATCAGCCTCTATCAAAGCCGCGTCACCGTGGGCGAGCTAGAGATGCTGGCCTCCCGCTTTGTTGGGCGCAATCGGGTGAAAAATGCCTTTGCTCACTATTGGTCGCAGCAAAGAGAAACCTTATTGCCGAACCAACAAGCTCCCTCAACTTTGATTCGTCATACTGAGCGGGTATTGGCTGGGGTGTTTGGGGCTTCGTCGGCGAAGTTAGTCCTTACTTCGGCGCTACAAGGCAGAAACATGCAATTGGAGGAAGTCGCGACCATCGTCGATGAAGCGTCTGAGTTGTATGATTTTAGCCGTGGTCTACTGCAAGGGGCGATTGAGCATATTGGCCAAGGCATTGCCGTGGTGGACAAACAGCTTAGGCTGGTGGCGTGGAACCAACGCTATTTGGAACTGTTTGAGTTTCCGCCGGGGCTGATACAAGTGGGCCGACCGATTGCCGATGTGATTCGTCATAATGCCGAGCAAGGTTTATGTGGCCCTGGAGATCCAGAAGATCATGTGCGTCGCCGAGTCTACCATTTGGAACAAGGCACGCGGCATACCTCGTCACGCATTCGCCCCGATGGACGCGTGATTGAAGTGCAAGGCAACCCCATGCCCGGCGGCGGCTTTGTGATGAGCTTTACCGATATCACAGTGTTCCGTGATGCAGAACAAGCACTGAAAGAAGCCAATGAAACGCTCGAAGAACGTGTTCATTTACGCACAAGAGAGCTTGAGCAACTGAACAAGCAGTTGGTGGTGGCAACGCAGCGTTCGGATCTGGAATCGCGCTCTAAATCGCGTTTTTTGGCGGCCGTGAGTCACGACTTGATGCAACCACTCAACGCGGCGCGTCTGTTTGCCTCATCACTCTCGGAAGTGGCCAAGGACGATGAAAGCCGCAAGCTGGCGCATCACATTGAAAGCGCCCTTGGGGCTGCGGAAGATTTGATTGGTGATTTGCTGGATATCTCGCGACTGGAGTCAGGCAAGTTGGATGTGCACGTGCATGGCTTTGCTGTCAATGATGTGTTGTCGAATTTGAATGCGGAATTCAGTGCTTTGGCCAAACAACAAGGCATCGAGTTCTGCATGATCCCGTCGTCACTCAACGTCACATCTGATCCAAAATTGCTGCGCCGTGTGGTGCAAAATTTCCTGACTAATGCGTTTCGCTATAGCCCTAATGGCAAGGTTGCGCTTGGGGTGCGCCGAGTCGGTGAACGGGTGCGTATCGATGTATGGGATAACGGGATGGGCATTGAAGAAGATAAGCAGCAAGAGATCTTTGAAGAGTTCAGCCGTGGCACCCAAGTGCGCTCCGATCAAGGATTGGGCCTAGGGCTGGCTATTTCCAAAGGCATCGCGCAAGTGTTGGGGCATGAGATTTCGATGCGTTCATGGCATGGCCGCGGCAGTGTGTTCTCTATAACTTTGGATCGTGCCCAGCAAGTGCAAGCGTTGCCAATGGCGGAGCCTGCCCAAGCGCAATCTGAGTTAAGTCACTTACGTATTCTGTGTGTCGATAATGAGCCCGATATTTTGGTTGGTATGGAGAATCTTTTGGCGCGTTGGGGGTGTGAAGTGAAAACCGCTACTGACATTGTGCAAAGTTTGAAAGCACTGGACGGTGGCTGGCATCCGGATGTGATTTTCTCCGACTATCGTCTTGATGAAGGTCGCACAGGTTTAGAAGTGCTCCAGCAATGTAAGCTTAGATTGGGCAGCCGTTTTGAAGGGGTGATCATCAGCGCCGACCGCACCGATGATATGATGCAAGGCATCAAAGCCAATGGCTTTAGCTTTATTGCCAAACCCGTTAAACCGCTCAAGCTGAGAGCGGTGTTGAATCGAGTGGCGTAAGGCGCCTTCTGTAAAAAGAGCTGCCATGTTTGGTATTAAAATGGCAGCTCTTTTGAATGTCTTGGCTAAGAAAAAAGTTGTGTTTATACGCCAATAATGCTCACCTGCCTAATCCTCTATATATCCTGACTCTAAAGCCCCATGAAGGTCGCAGATAGTATGGACTTCATATCCGTCATGATTTTTTTCATACCGTCAAATATAAAATATTTCTCTTTTGAATTAATGTCGCAAATGAGATTGGATAAATTTTCTGACATAAAAGTAAGTATGTTATATCCAGGTAAATATGAACGCCATAAATATGTATATTCAGGGCCACGTTTTATGGTTAATGATGTGCTGACCATTTTTTGGTCAAACATACTTGATGTCTTTATTGTTGAAATACTGACAGCTTCAAAAATGAACTCACCATTTTGGTTAGTGTGTGTTTTTAGTTCTTTTGTGTCATTCAGAGCACTGATTTCTAAAGTAACTTCAATGTTTATAACAGGGATACCATGATTAAAAATTCTCCCGTGAATTTTTGGTGTTAAGTCATATATGTCTTGTTTAACTATATCCATAGCATAGACCTGACATGAGATGGTTAAAAATAAGGAATTATCACTAGATTAATAATTTATTCTTCTTGTTTTTTTTCTCTACGTTTATATCCCTTAATTTCACATCTGCTTAGTAGCATCAAATCAACGCCATTAGGTACTACAGGGTTTTTAAAATAGTAGAGATAATCAGGTGTGCTGATGTTGCAATTAAGGTTATTTAAGTTGTTTTTAATAAAATTAAATGGTTGTTCGTATCCCAATATGGATTCCCATAGATATGTCTTTTCATTTTCAATTAAAATGTAAATACCAATATAAGAATAAGCCTGATTTAACGGGGATTTCTTCAGCCACTGAGCATGAACCATAGGCTCAAAATGAAAATAGCCATTCAGATCGGTTTGTGTCTTATCGTTATATCGATGTTTTAAGAATCCGCCTTCAAGATAAACGTCTCTATGCGAAAATGCTTGTCCGTCTTGAGTAAGGTGTCCAGAGATCTCTGGACTTAAGACATACTCATTCTTTTTAAAGAAATCAAAAATACTCAACATATTACCTTGGCTTGTTAGTGGGAAAGAAATGAAGAGTAGTGCTGCCATTAACTGAGTGGTGTTCATTATTCTTCCGCTGATAAATGGAGCTTAATATAGCGAATGTTTTTTTGAGGAATAAAGCTAGTTGTTCGTTTTTGGACACGTATCTGAGTTGTTGTGTAATTAATAGATCTCATATTTTTAGTTAAAAAAAAGCCGATGCAGTTGCATCGGCTTTGCGTTTCCTCGGAGCTTAATCCCTACAATAAAGCTCTTAAGTGTGGATTAATGGTCGTGCGCTGCGCCAGCTCCTTTCGGGTAGCGGATAGACTCAACCATTTCTTGTACGTCTGCTGGTACTTCGGCAGTGAATTTGTTCACTACAATCGCTACCACAAAGTTCAGACACATACCGAGTGTACCAATGCCCTCTGGGCTGATACCGAACAACCAGTTATCCGGTGTGCTCGCTGCTGGGTTAATGAACTTGAAGTAAACAATGTAAGCCGCAGTAAAGGTAATACCTGCCAACATACCTGTGATAGCGCCTTCTTTGTTCATCTTCTTGTAGAAGATACCCAAGATGATGGCTGGGAAGAAGGATGAAGCTGCCAATCCGAAGGCGAAGGCCACAACCTGTGCTACAAAGCCTGGAGGGTTAATACCCAAGTAGCCTGCACCGACGATGGCAATCGCTGATGCAATCCGCGCAGCCATTAACTCCTGTTTATCGGTCATATTGGGTCTAAAGCCTTTCTTCAACAAGTCATGCGAAATGGCCGTTGAGATAACCAATAGTAGGCCTGCTGCGGTAGACAGTGCTGCTGCCAGACCACCGGCTGCCAATAGTGCCACAACCCAGTTTGGTAGTTTCGCTAGCTCTGGAGAAGCCAGTACGATGATATCGCGGTTGATCTTCATCTCGTTGCGTTCATCGCCAGAGTAGAACATCTTGCCATCGCCGTTTTTGTCTTCCCAAGCCACTAGGCCAGTGCTTTCCCAGTTTTTGTACCAGCTTGGTGCTTCTGTGCCGGCGACACCTTGCATGTCTGGACCATTGATGGTGTCGATCATGTTAACGCGTGCAAACGCTGCCACAGCCGGTGCGGTGGTGTAAAGAATCGCAATGAACACCAATGCCCAACCAGCAGAGATACGTGCATCAGAGACTTTTGGTACGGTAAAGAAGCGAATAATAACGTGTGGAAGACCCGCAGTACCGACCATGAGCGCCGCACAGATGAAGAAGACGTCAACCATGCTCTTCGACCCATCGGTATAGGCTGTGAAGCCGAGCTCCTGCGTTAGACCATCCAGTTTGGTGAGTAGATACTCATCGCTGCCTGCCATGGTCGAACCAAAGCCAAGCTGAGGTACAGGGTTACCTGTCATCATTAAGGAAGTAAAGATCGCCGGAACCATGAAGGCAAAGATAAGCACACAGTATTGCGCTACCTGCGTATAGGTGATGCCCTTCATGCCGCCCATAACCGCGTAGAAGAACACGATCGCCATACCGATGATGATACCCATGTTGATGTCAACTTCGAGGAAGCGTGCGAATACCACACCCACTCCACGCATTTGACCAGCAACGTAAGTAAACGATACGAAAATAGCACAGAATACCGCAACCAAACGTGCCGTTCTTGAGTAGTAACGGTCACCAATGAAATCTGGCACGGTGAACTTACCAAACTTACGTAGATAAGGTGCTAAACAAAGGGCGAGAAGTACGTAGCCACCGGTCCAACCCATCAGGTATACCGTGCCATCGTAGCCGATGAACGAGATAATACCTGCCATAGAGATAAATGATGCCGCAGACATCCAGTCTGCTGCGGTTGCCATGCCGTTGGCGACTGGGTGAACACCACCGCCAGCAACATAGAATTCACTGGTTGATCCCGCACGGGCCCAGATTGCGATGCCGATATACAGAGCAAAAGTGATACCGACAAGAATAAACGTCCAAGTTTGAATATCCATTTCCTAAACCTCTTAGTCTTCCTGCACGTTGTACTTCTTGTCCAGCGCATTCATGCGGACAACGTAGACAAAGATCAGCGCCACAAAGGTGTAGATCGACCCTTGCTGAGCGAACCAAAATCCGAGCTTGAAGCCACCAAACTGAATGGCATTAAGTGCATCGACAAATAAAATTCCAGCGCCGTATGACACTAAAAACCATACCGCTAGCAGTGATCCCATGATCCCCAAGTTTTCCTTCCAGTAGGCTTGAGCATGTTCTGTTGATTCGAACGCCATGGCCTTCTCCTTGTGTTTCTCGTCTGAATAGATAAGTGTTAACGTAATGTTACGTTTCCTAAGATAGCAGTGTTGAGTCAAGGGATCTGTGCAACTTTAGTCGGGGCGATAAAAAGCAAAAACGCCCGAAAAATGGGCGTTTAGTGAGGTGGATAGCAGATTTGAGGATGTTAATTTGATGTTAAATTAGCCAAAGGTCTAAAGCACCGCACGTGCTACAGGTAAAAATCTTTAATGCCTTGGAGCAAATTGTTGAGCGCGACGGCGGCCAAGATCAAGCCCATCACACGGCTGATGATGGCGGCGCCAACATTACCAATCCATTTTTGAATCGTATTGGCACCGAGCAGCAAAACCAGCGTAATCAATAGCACTGCCATCATCACCGCAGCGGTCATCGCTTGGTCAGCAAAGGAATAGCGATGGTTGTCTGTCAGCATCACTACCGCCATCATGGCGCCCGGTGACGCGATCGAAGGAATAGCCAGCGGGTAGACGGCCAAATCTGCAAGGGCGGATTTATCCAACTCTTCGCTCAACTTCTGCTCTTGCTCGGGTTTACTTTCACCGAAAATCATACTCAATGCGAATAGGAGTAGCACAAGGCCACCAGCCGCTTGAAAAGCAGGTAATGGAATTTGCATGGCTTCCAGTAACATTTGTCCGGCGATCAGGAAAAACAGCAATACGCCCGCAGATATTCCTACCGCTTTCAGTGCGACTAAACGGCGTTGTTTGGCGGTCAGGTGTTGTGTTTGTGATAGATAGACAGGAACAGAACCAACAGGGTCGATCACGGCCCATAAAACAACGAATTGCGTGATGAGAATACTTAACAAAGTATGGCCTCCCAGAGTGAATAACAGAGGGATGAAAAGGCAGCGAGTGTGCTGCCGCTGCCGTGAAAGTGTAGCGATAACTTAAGTCTTTTACGTCATAAAAGTGTGAACTTATATAACTAAATCAGCTTAGGTGATGAGGGGATGACTTATTGCTCTGGCTCTAATTGTTGCAGCATGATCACCGCTTGGGTACGATTTTTCACCCCAAGTTTGCGGAAAATAGCCGTCATATGCGCTTTGATGGTCGCTTCAGAGACATTCAGTTCATAAGCAATTTGCTTGTTGAGCAAACCATCGGAGAGCATGCCGAGCACTTTGTATTGCTGTGGTGTCAATGCGGCGATTTTCTCGGCCAAGTCATTACAGGCGGCGTTATTGGTGATCAATCCTTCAGGGAAGTAAGGATTGCCATTGAGTACTTGGTTCAGCGCGGAAACCAGTGTGCGCATATCACTCGATTTAGGAATAAAGCCAAAAGCACCGTGGCTTTTTACTTGTGTGACCACCGCCGGTTCTTCACTAGCAGAGACCACAACGATGGGCAGGTCGGGATACTCTGCACGGAGATGGATCAAACCTGACATGCCATTGGCTCCGGGCATTTTGAGGTCAAGCAGCAGTAAATCCGGCTCTTCTTCGCGTATAAGAAGGTTCAGCAACGCATCGAGTGAGTCCGCTTCTAGCAAGTTGGCACCACTGACCGCCATATGCACAGACTGAAACAGCGCATTACGGAACAGGGGGTGATCATCGGCGATGATGATGGTGTAGGTCGAATCCATGACGTTAAACACTTTTAACTATTTCGTTAATGGAATTATTGCAGCTTTAAGAGTGTGGACAATCTTTATACGCTAAAAGTCTGATGTAAATCGACTTTTATTAGAGAGTTTGCATATACCTTCGTTGTGAAGGTGAGAATGTGGTAAGAAAAACGCCAGCAAGGTTTTGCTGGCGTTTGAATCAGTTAGTTGGAAATTCGTTGGATATGCTCCAAGAAAGGTGCCGCTTGCATAAATCCAGTGAGTCGGGCGTTTGAAACGGGATTACCTTGCGCATCCCAAAAATCGATCGTCGGTAGGCCGAGCACTTGTTGGGCCTGCAGTAGCTCAATGTCTTGCGCTTGGTTACGTGTTACGTCGGCTTGAAGCAACACAAATTGTTTGAGTTGAGCTGCCACTGCTGGGTCGTGGAAGGTGTATTTCTCGAACTCTTTACACGCCACACACCAATCGGCATAGAAGTCGAGCATCACAGGTTTTTTGGCTTGCTTGGCTAACGCTAATTGCTGTTGAAGCTCTTCGACGTTGCGGATTTTAATAAAGCTCACTTCGCTGGTTTGTGCCTGTTGAGTGCTGTCGGCAAACCAATAATTGAGGGCAGGCTGAGCGGAGGCAAATAGACCCAGTACGGCAATAATGCCCACCGCGCTTTGCTTCCAACCACCAAACTCCAAGCTATTTTTCACATGGTAAAGCCAGCCAAACGCCGCGATGCCCAAGGCAGACCATAGCGCGGTTGACCACATTTCAGGAAGAATGCGCTCCAATAGGAAGATTGGCGCTGCCAATAACACAAAGCCAAACAGCGTTTTAACGCGATCCATCCAACCGCCGGCTTTGGGGAGCAGTTTATTGCCAAACACAGCGACCAAAATCAAAGGAATCCCCATGCCCATGGCTAAGGCATACAGCGCAACGCCACCCGTCAAGAGATCACCACTTTGTGCCACGTACAGCAGTGCCCCAGAAAGCGGTGCTGTGGTACAAGGTGAGCACACTAAGCCGGAAATGGCCCCCATGGCAAAAACACCCGCACTGCTGCCCCCTTGCTGCTTATTGCTCAAATTGTTCAGCCAGGTTTGCACACCGCTAGGCAGTTGTAGGGTATACACCCCAAACATGGAGAGCGCTAAGGTGACAAAAAGAATACTCAGACCGATCAACACATAAGGGTGCTGCATAGCAGCTTGGAACTGTAAGCCAGCGGAAGCGACAACCAGACCCAGTAAGGTATAGGTCAGTGCCATGCCTTGAACATAGACCAGAGAGAGACCAAGCGCGCGTCGCTGACTCAGTTTACCGCTACCTAATACGATGCTGGTCAGAATTGGGTACATTGGTAGTACGCAAGGTGTAAAGGCCAAGCCAACACCGAGTGCCAAAAACAGCAGTGGCGTCCACCAGTTATCGGCTAAGCCCGAAGCCAACTGATCTTGCTCGGTCAGAGGTTGAGGCGTTGAGGTGTTCGTTGTTGATGTTTCAAGCTGGCGGGGAGTTTGTGTCAGTGTCGTTGCTGGTGCCATGTCGCCATTAGTAAACGAGGCAATATCGATCACTCGCGTTTCTGGCGGATAACAAAAGCCCGCTTTGGCGCAGCCTTGGTATTGCACAATCACTTTGGCGCCAGGCTGCCAGTCTTGCATTGGAATGTTGACGAACAATGGATGGGTATAGATGTTTACGTCGCCAAAAAATTCATCTTGGTAAGGCTGGCCATCTTCCATCTGAATGTCACCTAAGGTCACGTTTTCAGCACTGAAAGAGAGACGTTGCTGGTAAAGGTAATAACCTTCTTTTACTTGCCAGTCGAGGGTTAAGCGATGATCTTGTTGGAAGAAGTTAAAAGGAAAGGCCTGATCAACAGGCACAAAATCATTTGAGCCAGAGCCAAATGTACTGGTTTGATTGTTGCCAAATAAGGCCATGGCTGGAGAGGAAATCATCAGCCATCCGATCACGAAAAAGGTCAATACTGCGCGCATAATCAACAAGGTCAAAAGATGAATGGAGGTTAGTCTAACTCAATCAGACCTAGAAACGGTGCAGAAAGTTTCAGCAATAGGGAGGTTATGTGCAGAAAATTAAAAAAGGGAGCCGAAGCTCCCATGAGTAAGACTCGTTTTACTTAGATAAATAGGCTACCAAAGGCAAAGCCCAGCGCAACCGCAGAAGCGATGGTCGCTACACCCGGAATAAAGAATGGGTGGTTGAACACGTACTTACCAATGCGGGTTGAACCTGTATCATCCATCTCTACGGCAGCCAATAGGGTTGGGTAAGTTGGTAGAACAAACAGCGCACTCACGGCAGCAAAAGAAGCGACCGCAGTAAGTGGCGCTACACCAATCGCCAGTGCAGCAGGCATAAGAGCAACCGTGGTTGCGCCTTGTGAGTACAGCAGCATAGAGGCAAAGAACAGCACCAATGCCAGCATCCAAGGGTAGTCAGACAGCAAAGCACCTGCGACATCTTTAATGCCATCGACGTGAGCATTAACGAATGTAGAACCTAACCAAGCCACGCCCAGTACACACACACACGCCGTCATACCTGAACGGAAAGTCGCTGCAGAAGGGATTTTTGATGCATCGATCTTAGTGAACATCACAATCGCTGCGGCGGCAGCCAACATCACTGTCATGATCGCTTCGTTACGGCCAAGCGCTGGGTTTTCAATCAGGCCAACAGAGCTTGAAATAGCCGCTGCGTAACAAACCACAAACGCAATCGCGCCAAGGAAGATGTAAGTCGCGGTTTTTGCGGTTGGTAGGATTTCACGTTGTGTTTCAGTGCTGAGCTTGATAAGACCTTTCGCAAGGCGATCTTGATACTCAGGATCGTCTTTCAGCTCGCTACCCATGTAGTTCGCCACCAAAGCACCGATCATACACGCCACAAATGTGGTTGGGATACAAACCGCAAGCAGTGTTAAGTAGTCCACACCAAACGGCGCCAACATGGCCGCAAACGCCACCACGGCCGCAGAAATAGGGGAAGCAGTGATCGCGATTTGTGATGCGACAACGGCAATCGACAATGGGCGAGAAGGACGCACGCCTTGACCTTTTGCTACTTCGGCAATAACAGGCAGCGTTGAGAACGCGGTATGACCGGTACCCGCCATCAACGTCATTAAGAAAGTGACGATAGGCGCGTAGAAGGTAATACGTTCAGGATGTTTGCGCAGGAAGTTTTCCGCAATTTGAACCAGCCAATCCATACCACCAGCCACTTGCATTGCGGCAATGGCGGTGATCACAGACATGATGATCAAAATAACGTCAACAGGAATAAATGCTTGTTTGGTTGGTACGCCTAGAATCAGCGACAGGACAATAACACCCGCACCACCAGCGAAACCAATACCAATGCCACCAATTCGTGCCCCTAAATAGATAAAGAGCAGAACGACTAATAACTCGACCGCTACCATAGATTGTTACCTCATATATTTTATTGATTCTGATTAGCGAAGCGCTTTGCCTAAAGCGCTTGAATAATCAGAAGTAAAATAAATACTTGTTATTATTGTGGTTATTAATAAAAAACGGCAAAAAGGGCCCACTAAGGAGCCCTTTATTTTTACGATTATTCGTAACGTTTTGCTTTGTAAGTTGGGTGCATGAAGTTTTGCACAGACAGGATGTCATCCAGTTCTTCAGATGTCAGCAAGCCACGCTCAAGCACTACTTCACGTACGCTCTTACCGGTTTCCGCACAAATCTTACCAACGATGTCACCTTCGTGGTGGCCGATGTATGGGTTTAGGTAAGTAACGATACCGATAGAGTTGTAAACGTAGTTTTCACAGATCTCTTTGTTCACTGTGATGCCATCAATACACTTGTCACGTAGGTTCACACACGCGTTTTGTAGTAGTGAGATCGATTCAAACATCGCTTGACCAATCACAGGCTCCATTACGTTTAGTTGTAGCTGGCCGCCTTCGGCTGCGAATGAAATCGTGTTGTCGTTACCCAGCACTTTGAAACACACTTGGTTCACCACTTCTGGGATAACTGGGTTCACTTTTGCTGGCATGATTGAAGAGCCGGCTTGCATTTCTGGCAAGTTCAGTTCGTTCAAACCAGCACGAGGACCAGAAGAAAGCAGACGTAAGTCGTTACAGATCTTAGACAGTTTCACCGCTAGGCGTTTTAGCGCGCCGTGCGCCATTACGTAAGCACCACAGTCTGAAGTTGCTTCGATAAGGTCTTCTGCTGGAACCACTTCTAGGCCAGTCACTTCCGCTAGGTGTTTCACAGCAAGAGCTTGGTAACCAGGAGGAGTGTTCAAGCCAGTACCGATCGCCGTTGCACCTAGGTTCACTTCAAGAAGTAGCTTCGAGGTGTAGTCTAGCGCGCGGATCTCTTCGTTTAGTGTCACTGCCCAAGCGTGGAACTCTTGACCGACAGTCATTGGAACCGCATCTTGCAACTGAGTACGGCCCATTTTTAGGATGCCGTTGAACTCTTGAGATTTCAGCTCAAACGCACCTTTTAGGTATTCAATCGCTTCCATCAATTTATGGATACTGTTGTAAACCGCAATACGGAAACCCGTTGGGTAGGCACAGTTGGTTGATTGGCTCTTGTTCACGTGATCATTTGGGTTCACCACGTCGTAATCGCCTTTCTCTTTACCCATTAATTCTAGAGCAATGTTGGCAAGTACTTCGTTGGTGTTCATATTCACAGAAGTGCCCGCACCGCCTTGGAATACGTCCGATGGGAACTGATCCATGCATTTGCCAGTTTCCAACATTAGGTCACACGCTTGAATGATGTAATCTGCGACATTCTTAGGAATTGCACCCAACTCTTTGTTGGCAAGCGCCGCCGCTTTTTTGGTCATAACCATGCCACGAACGAATTCTGGCACGTCAGAAATAGTGACATTTGAGATGTTGAAGTTTTCGATGGCGCGCAGCGTGTGAATACCGTAGTAAGCGTCAGCCGGAACGTGACGTTGGCCTAATAGATCTTCTTCAATACGAGTGGCCGGAGTTGATGCTTTTGGAGCTTCAGTTAGGGTAGCCATAACAGGATCCTTAGATAATAATTCTGATATTTAAGTGATTGGTTAGCCATTTTCTGCAATCAGAATCCATTCATCAGAGTATTTGGCTGTAAAATCCGTCCTGACTTATGTGGCACATGATACTGTACCTTGCGCATAAAAATAGTAAGTGGATCACCTTTTTCGCTTTTATTTCGTCAATATTTTGCAAAGTATGAACAGCATATGAATAACTCTAAAGGGGTAGTCAAAAAACACGCATTTTTACAGGATAAATTTGAGTCACAGCGCGATTTGCCATTACACTGAAATCAACTAAGGGGGAGCTCGTGTTTCCAATATTATTACTACTGTTTATTTGTGTACCCATTATTGAGATTGCTCTCTTCATTCAAGTTGGTGGCTTCATTGGTTTATGGCCGACAATTGGCTTAGTACTGATTACGGCGTTTGTTGGGGCGTCTTTGGTTCGTAGCCAAGGGTTGCAAACTCTGATGTCGGTGCAACAACGTTTGCAGCAAGGTGAGTTACCTGCGCAACAGATTGTCGAAGGTGTGATGCTAGCGGTGTCGGGCGTATTGTTGCTCACTCCTGGCTTTATGACCGATGCCATGGGTATGATGGTGTTGATTCCTGGTCCAAGAGCTGCGATTGCTCGCTACTTGATGAGCAAGGTTGTGGTGAATGGTTCAGGCGGTGGTTTTCATTCTCACTATCATAGCGAAGGCTTTGATCGTAGCCCGTTCGAGCAAGATCCGTTTTATCGTCAGCCTTTTAATGATGGTAAGCAAGGCCAGACGTTCGAAGGGGAATATGAAAGCAAAGACAAACAAGACGATGATCAGAATCGCCTGCGTTAACTCGAAAAAAAGTCTCATTTGATGAAATAGAAAAGCCGGAGCATTCCGGCTTTTTTGATCTTGTTGGCTGAGGCGGTAATGTTACTTCGCCCCTTGGAACCCCAACTGACGCCATGCCTCAAAAGCAATGATCGCCACCGCATTCGATAAATTTAAGCTGCGCGCATCAGGCATCATAGGAATACGAATGCGTTGTGGCATAGGTAGGCTTTCAATCACCTCCATTGGCAGACCACGTGTTTCTGGACCAAACAGCAGTACATCGCCTTGACGATATTGCGCATCCACATGATGGCCGGTGGTTTTGGTGGTGCAGGCAAAAATACGATATTCGCCACGCTGCTCGAGATAGTCGAGGAACGCTTGGTAGTTCTTATGGCGTGTGACACGAGCAAGATCATGATAATCCAAGCCAGCACGGCGCACTTTCTTCTCTTCAAGATCAAACCCAAGCGGTTCAATTAGGTGCAAATTTGCGCCACAGTTGGCACAAAGGCGGATGATGTTGCCAGTGTTTGGCGCAATTTCTGGTTCGTATAGAGCAATATCAAACATGGTATCGAGCGAATATGGTCAAAAGAGGGAGCCAGTATATACCCAAGTGCGAAGGCTTGGGTATAAAAGTGCCCGATAAGCGACAGCGCACAGATGAGCGATGATGTTTAGCCTATCGCTTGAGCATAATTTTGCTCCACTGCTCGCCAGTCGACCACATTCCACCAAGCATCTATGTATTCTGGACGGCGATTTTGATAGCGGATGTAGTACGCATGCTCCCACACATCGAGTGCGAGGATCGGCTCACCACGTACGCTGGCAATATCCATCAGCGGGTTATCTTGATTGCTGGTGGAGGCGATATGGATATCACCGCCTTTGACCACTAACCACACAAAGCCAGAACCAAAGGTGTTGACGGCCGCTTGGGAAAAGGCCTCTTTGAATGCAGCAAAAGTGCCAAATTTTTCTTTAATCGCGTGGGCAAGAGCGCCTTGAGGTTCCCCTCCACCATTGGGAGACATGCACTGCCAGTAGAGAATATGGTTATAGTAGCCACCGCCATTATTGCGCACCGCAGGGCTGTGTTGAGAAATGCCAGCGAAGATCTCAGTGAGCGTTTGATTCTCAAGCTCACTGCCTTGAATCGCCGCGAGAAATTTATCGTAATAGGCTTTATGGTGTTTGCTGTAGTGTACTTCCATGGTTTTCGCATCGATGTATGGCTCTAACGCATCGTAGGAATAGGGAAGCTCTGGGAAAGTGTGTGACATGGTGAATCCTCCGGTGATGAAGGATTTACCATAATCTTAATGATAACTATTATCAGCTGTGATCTTTGTAAGGGTATTAGCGCATTTTCACCAGTGGGAGAGTGATGGTGACTCGCAAACCGCCAAGGTCGCTACGCTCGGCTTTTATGGTGCCGCTGTGTTGGCGAATCGCGCTTTCGGTAATGCTTAAGCCAAGCCCGGTTCCTCCAGAATGACGATCCCGAGCGGTAGAGACTCGATAAAACGGACGGAAAATGGCTTCGAGCTCCTCTTCAGGTACCCCTTCACCATTATCATCGACGACGATATGTAGCGTGTCGTCTATGGCTTGAATAGCGATGATCACTTGGTCTTTGCCGTAGTAGATGGCATTGCGAATGATGTTTTCGATCGCGCTCATTAGCAGCTTAGGGTTACCGGAAATATGTCGCTCGGGCAATGGGGTATATTGCAAGGCTTTGCCCATTTGTTCCGCTTCAAATTGCGCATCCTGAATGATCTCTTCCCATAGGCTGGCGACGGGCTGCTCTTCACGATCCAAATGGCTGTTCATCTGCATGCGAGAGAGTTCCAGCAGTTCACTGATCATCTGTTCCAAACGTTGCGCTTCTGTATCAATCCGTTGCAGCTCATTACTTTCGCCCTGTTTGCGTGTCGCAAGCGCATTGGCCATTCTCAAGCGAGTCAGTGGTGAACGCAATTCATGGGAAATATCCGACAGCAACCGTTGCTGACCTGAAATCATTTGATTGACCGCTTCGACCATGCGGTTGAAGCTGGCGCCGGCTTGGCGAAACTCCGAGGTGCCTTTTTCTAAAGAGGGATCGGTGACAAATTCCCCTTTGGCGACCCGTTGCGCCGCTTTTTCTAAGCGTCGTGCGGGTTGGCTGAGTGCCCACGCGAGCCACAGCAGTAAGGGGGTACTGACCAGCATCACAGCCAATAGTAGCTGAAATGGATGATCAAACATACGCAGCAAAAATGGCGGTGGTTGGTTCCAACGCATTCCGACGTAAAGTAAGTACTCTTTGTTTGCTAGCGTCACCGGCAGTGGCCCTGAGAGCATGAAGCGGCCATACAGCTTTTGCTTGGGCTGATCGGGTTGTTCAATCGAGGTGACGAAGTTTTTCAGTGCCTTGAGCTGAAAATCCCCTTGCTTCAAGGTGGTGAGGATATTGCCATCGTAATCGGTGATGAAAAAGCGCGGCCGGCCATCTCGCCCATGGCGATCGCCGGGGCGCTCCATGCGAAAGAGAATGCGGCCAAGGTCAGTTTCGCCACGATATTGTTTTTCGATCTCCTGCTTGGCTTCAATAAAGCGATCGTATTGATCGGCCGGGATATTGCGCGCCTTACGAGGGTCAAGATGGGGCAAAGCCAAGACGGCCATCAGCACCAAAAACATGGTAAACCAGAAGATGGCAAAAATTCGCCCATACAAACTGGTGATTTTCGGCAAGCGCATCGGTTACTCCACAATCATTAAGTAGCCACGGCCACGTAGGGTTTTAATTCGAGATTTGCCATCGAGCCGCTCTGGCAGTTTTTTGCGTAAGTTTGAAACGTGCATATCAATGGCACGGTCAAAAGCCGCTAGACGTTTACCGAGCACATCCAAGCTGAGGGTCTCTTTGGTTAATGTGCTGCCTGGGTTTTGCATAAAGTGGCTCAGCAAGGCGAATTCGGTCGCAGTGAGGTCCAGCTGAGTGCCAGCGCAATACGCTTCCAATCGGCCCGGATAAATTTTCAGGTCTTGATACTCAATGCAATCGCTGCTTTTGGGGGCTTTCGTCGCACTGGTGCGGCGTAAAATCGCTTTGATACGCGCCAGCAGTTCACGATCACTGAAAGGTTTGGGCAGATAGTCATCCGCACCCAGCTCCAAGCCGATGACACGATCGATCTCTTCCCCTTTGGCTGTCAGCATTAATACTGGTGTATCCCACTGTTCACGTAACTTCTTCAACGTATCAATGCCATTGAGTTTGGGCATCATGACATCGAGTAAGATCAAATCAATCTCTGCCGATAAGGCTTGTAAACCCTGCTCACCGTCGTTCGCCTCGGTGACATTAAAGCCTTCATAGCTTAAGACTTCCGTCAGTAAGCTCGTCAGTTCGGTGTCGTCATCAATCAACAGGATGTTTGCCATAGTAGGGCCTTTCTCTCAATCAGTTCTCTTTAGCAGTTCTCTTTAATATTACTGTGAAATGACCGAAGGGAAGAGGAGCAAAGTCGCTCTTTACGATACTTTACGCTCTCTATACGTCACTTTACCTTGCAGTTTGTATTCTACACTCAAGCGCTGTGAGAACAGCTCAAATGAACCACCGACATGAGTAAGGAATTGATTATGAAACTTGCAAAAAAAATGGTACTCGCTGCTGTTGTCCTTCCACTAACACTAGGTACTGCCAGCGCCTTTGCTTTTGGTGGCGGTAAAGGCCATCACAAAGGGCCTGATGGCGAATGTGGCATGGGAATGGAACGCGGCATGATGCGTCAATTGGACCTGACCGATGCGCAGAAAGAGCAGTTGGATGCGATGCGTGGCAGCAACCGTGCACAAATGAAAGAGATGCATCAAGGCAATTTCGCAGCGAATCAAGCAGAGCGCCAAGCACAGCATGCCAAAGTACAAGCACTGTTATTGGCGGACAACTTCGATCAAGCCACTGCCAATGAACTGGCAAAACAGATGGCGGAGAAACAGGCAGAGCGCCGTGTGAAAATGCTGGAAAAACAACATCAAATGTTGAGCATTTTGACTCCAGAGCAAAAAGCGAAATTTGTTGAACTGCAAAACGAGCGCATGCAGGAGTGTGGCGACAAAATGCAAAAACGCATGGAAAAGCACGCGAAAAACTGATCTGAGCGTTATCCACTGACTTGAGCAAAAAGGCGATCTTCGGATCGCCTTAAATGTATCGTACTCATTCATGGTTTGGCGCGTTATACTGCGGCTATGGCTTTTTTCATTGAATGATTATGAAACACCAATATGCACGTTTAGTGACGATGGCTGCTTGGACGGCAACCGCAGTCGCAACTCTACTTCTCCTCGTTAAAATAGTGGCTTGGTGGGTGACCGGCTCCGTGAGCTTACTTGCCTCGCTGATCGATTCATTCCTCGATATTGCGGCGTCTGTCGTCAACTTAGTTGTGGTGCGTTATGCGCTGCAACCTGCCGATGAGGAACACACCTTTGGTCATGGCAAAGCGGAATCTTTAGCCGCATTGGCTCAAGCGATGTTTATTTCAGGCTCTGCGGTCTTTTTGATCCTCAACGGTATTGATCGCTTCTTCCGTCCCCATGAGTTGAATTCGCCCGAGTATGGCGTTTATGTCAGTTTGTTTGCCATGGTGGTGACATTCGCTTTGGTCACATTCCAAAAGCACGTAGTAAGAAAGACGGGTAGCCAAGCCATTGCAGCCGATTCTCTGCATTATCAAAGCGACTTGTTCATGAACGCGGCCATTATGGTGGCGTTGGGGCTTAGCTATTATGGGATTGGCCAAGCGGACGCAGTATTTGCGGTGGGCATCGGTCTGTTTATTTTATACAGCGCATTCAAAATGGTAACGGAAGCGATTCAAACCTTGCTTGATCGCAAATTGCCCGATGAAGAGCTAGAACAAATTCGCTGCGAATGTTTGGCAGTGGAAAATGTTCTGGGGGTGCATCAACTGCGCACCAGAATGTCGGGGCCGACGCGTTTTATTCAGCTTCATCTTGAATTGGATGACAATTTGCCTTTGATCAAAGCGCATCAAATCGCTGACGAAGTGGAAGAAAGATTGCTGGCGTGTTTCCCTGAGGCTGATATTTTGATTCATCAAGATCCCTATTCTGTTGTTGTGATCAGCGAGAAAGAGCATACAGAACAACAGTGGTAGCGCTCGAAAAAATGCGTTTGTCTTCAGGACAAATAAGCGGTTGTTGACTATCTTTCCAACAGCCTCTATTAAGATTCGTGATCCTGATGTGAATCAACAAAGAGTGAGTGCAAAACTGTAATACTCCTACATAAGTAGAAAAGTTACATAAAATTGTGGGTTTTCATTGGTATTCCTGTAGAGGAAATGTAACATTACGCACAGTTTTTCGGATTATATTGGTAGCTGAATAACAGCTATTTTTAAAGATTATTAAATATTGATTTCTAGAGTTCGAGGGTGAGCATGATTAAGAAGATCGGTGTTTTGACAAGTGGTGGCGACGCCCCTGGTATGAACGCGGCAATCCGTGGTGTGGTACGTACTGCATTGGGTGCGGGTCTTGAAGTGTATGGTATCTATGATGGTTACTTGGGTTTATACGAAGGCCGCATCAAGCCACTTGATCGTTCAAGCGTTTCTGATGTGATCAACCGTGGTGGTACGTTCTTGGGTTCAGCTCGCTTCCCTGAGTTTAAGCAAGTCGAAGTCCGTGAAAAAGCAATTGAAAACCTAAAAGCGCACGGTATTGATGCGCTTGTGGTTATTGGTGGTGACGGTTCGTACATGGGTGCGAAGAAACTGACTGAAATGGGTTACCCATGTATCGGTCTACCTGGCACCATCGACAACGATATCGCAGGTACGGATTACACCATTGGCTACCTAACCGCGCTGAACACGGTTATCGAATCGATCGACCGCCTACGTGATACTTCATCTTCTCACCAGCGTATTTCTATCGTAGAAATCATGGGTCGTCACTGCGGTGACCTCACTCTGATGTCTGCTATCGCCGGTGGCTGTGAGTACATCATCACCCCAGAAACGGGCCTAGATAAAGAGAAGCTGATTAGCAACATCAAAGATGGCATCGCGAAAGGTAAGAAGCATGCAATCATCGCTTTGACAGAACTGATGATGGATGCCAATGAGCTGGCGAAAGAGATCGAAGCTGGAACGGGTCGTGAAACTCGTGCCACTGTTCTTGGTCACATCCAACGTGGTGGCCGTCCAACCGCGTTCGACCGTGTTCTTGCGTCTCGCATGGGTAACTACGCCGTTCACCTATTGATGGAAGGCCATGGTGGTCGTTGTGTTGGTATCGTGAAAGAGCAACTTGTTCACCACGATATCATCGATGCAATCGAGAACATGAAGCGTCCAGTTCGCAATGACCTGTTCAAAGTCGCAGAAGAGCTATTCTAAGCAAAATAAGCGGACTATCTGAGCAAAAGGCTGCGTTATCGCAGCCTTTTTCATATTGGTGGTTTTACCAGATATCAAACCTAAGGCACTAAGGTGGCCAATTGTTGTTTGCGTTGCTTGAGAGCGTAAAGGTAGCTGCATAACCCCACCAAAATGTTGCCCACGGCAATGCCAATAAACAGCCCTTCAATATCGTAGAGCCAACTGCCTAGGTATGCCGCTGGCAGGGTAAAGACAAACAGTCGAATCACGCTCCAACGGAAGGCGTTGAGTGGTTGATGCATAGCATTTAAACCGCTGACTAACATCATGACAATGCCTAAAAACCCATAGCTGATCGGTACGACGAGCAGATAATGCCAAAGCAAATCTCTCACTGCTTGCTCTTGTGAGAACAGCGCAGCAAGCGGAATACTGAGTGGCACCATCATCAAAAAAACCAAACCTTGAAACAGCACCGAAAAGCGCATACTGACGAACAATCCTTGGAACGCTCGTTGTGGGTTTTTCGCGCCAAAGTTTTGCGCCATAAAAGGCGTCAGAGCGGAAGTGAGTGCCATGAGGACCAAAATCAAAATCGATTCAATGCGTTGTGCCGCCCCATAAGCGGCAACAGCAGCAGTGCCGTGGCTGGACAGCATCATCATTAAAATAGCACCAGAGAGAGGGTTCATTGCGTTGGAAAGCGCAGCCGGCGTGCCGACCTTGAGAATCTGCCGCCAATCCTCTTTTAAGCGCGGCCATTGTGGCAAGCCGAGCAGCCGCTCACGCTTAATCAAAACGTAGAATGATCCTATCAGCGCACCGAGCCAACTGAACGCACTGGCAATCGCTGCGCCTTGAATACCGAGCTCAGGAAAAGGACCAATGCCAAAAATCAGCAGCGGGTCGAGCACGCCGTTGATAAGCCCAGCGAGCATCATGATTTTGGCTGGGGTCTTCGTATCACCGGTGGCACGAATGGCACTGTTTCCTGCCATTGGAATCACCAGTAATGGAATGGTGAGGTACCAGACATGCATGTATTGGCCGATGAGGGGAATCAGTGCTTCTTTCGCACCAAGTAAGGTAAATAAAGGGGGGACGGTAAAGAAGCCAAGCGTAGAAGCGAGCGCAACCAGCACAATCGCCAATAGCAAGCCATGGGTAGTAAAACGTGCGGCTTGATGTGCTTCTCCTTGGCCTAATAGACGACCGATGCTGGTCGACAGTCCGACGCCAATGCCCATCGTGATGCAGTTAACGGCGAAGGTGACGGGAAAGGTGTAACTGATCGCCGCCAGTGCTTCGGTGCCAAGTAGTGAGATGAAAAAGGTGTCGACCAAGTTAAACATCAGGATCGCCACCATGCCAAATATCATGGGGACGGTCATTTTTCGTAGCGTTTCCGCGATGGGCGCGCTCAGCAAGCCATGTTTATCAAGCATCAATCATCACCAGAAGGCATCACCAGAAGGTGCAAAAGCGCTAGGATACAAGAAATGTGTGCGAGGGGCGAGTGAGCTGTTTTTAGGCAATCCTTTGCCAAAGCCTCGGAACTTTTAACTTAGTCACAAAAAAATCCTCACGCCCCCTTGGGATCGTCATGATCACCCCCTATATAGTTAGCACTAGGCCTAGAAGCCCTGCTTCAGGGTAATTATCAAATAAACATGGAATTTTTCAGGAGAGACGACCGATGAACATTCGTCCATTACATGATCGAGTTATCGTAGAGCGCCAAGAAGTTGAATCTAAATCTGCTGGTGGCATCGTTTTAACTGGTTCTGCTGCGGAAAAATCAACTCGCGGTGTTGTTCTAGCTGTAGGTAAAGGCCGCATTCTAGAAAACGGCACTGTTCAGCCGCTGGACGTTAAAGTTGGTGATACTGTTATCTTTGCAGAGAGCTACGGCACTAAGACTGAAAAGATCGACGGTAAAGAAGTTCTTATCATGTCTGAAAACGACATTATGGCTATTGTCGACTAATAGCAATCGTTGAGTAATTTTTTGCTCTGATTCAAAACGAAATCCAAAACAGAATTTAGAAAGGAAATCAAAGATGGCTGCTAAAGACGTTAAATTTGGTAATGACGCTCGCGTAAAAATGCTAGAAGGTGTCAACATTCTGGCTGACGCAGTAAAAGTAACACTGGGCCCTAAAGGCCGTAACGTGGTACTCGACAAATCTTTCGGTGCACCAACGATTACAAAAGATGGTGTATCGGTCGCGCGTGAAATTGAACTTGAAGACAAGTTCCAAAACATGGGCGCACAAATGGTGAAGCAAGTGGCTTCACAAGCAAACGACGTAGCGGGTGACGGTACGACAACCGCGACGGTACTTGCGCAAGCTATCGTAAATGAAGGTCTTAAAGCCGTTGCTGCGGGTATGAACCCAATGGATCTTAAGCGTGGTATCGACAAAGCCGTAGCGGCGGCGGTTGAAGAGCTAAAAGCGCTATCAAAAGATTGCTCAACCAGCACCGAAATCGAGCAAGTAGGCACCATCTCTGCGAACTCGGATTCAAGCGTGGGTAAGATCATTGCGGAAGCGATGGAAAAAGTAGGCCGTGACGGTGTTATCACGGTCGAAGAAGGTCAAGCACTGCACGATGAGCTAGACGTTGTTGAAGGTATGCAGTTTGACCGTGGTTATCTATCACCATACTTCATCAACAATCAAGAGTCTGGCAGCGTTGAGCTAGAGAGCCCATTCATTCTATTGGTTGATAAGAAGATCTCGAACATTCGCGAACTTCTACCAGCACTTGAAGCGGTAGCAAAAGCCTCTCGTCCACTGCTGATCATCGCAGAAGATGTGGAAGGTGAAGCGCTGGCCACACTGGTTGTGAACAACATGCGCGGCATCGTGAAAGTGGCGGCGGTGAAAGCGCCTGGCTTTGGTGATCGTCGTAAAGCGATGCTACAAGACATTGCTATCCTAACGGGTGGTACGGTGATTTCTGAAGAAGTGGGTCTTGAGCTTGAAAAAGCGACTCTAGAAGATCTCGGTCAGGCGAAACGTGTTTCTATCACCAAAGAAAACACCACCATCATTGATGGCGTAGGTGAAGAAGCGATGATTCAAGGCCGTGTTGCTCAAATTCGTCAGCAAATCGAAGATGCAACGTCAGATTACGACAAAGAGAAACTGCAAGAGCGTGTGGCTAAATTGGCTGGCGGCGTTGCCGTTATCAAAGTTGGCGCTGCGACTGAAGTTGAGATGAAAGAGAAGAAAGACCGCGTAGAAGATGCACTACACGCAACTCGTGCAGCGGTTGAAGAAGGTATTGTTGCCGGTGGTGGTGTTGCCCTCATCCGTGCGGCTTCTAAGATTGTTGACCTACAAGGTGACAACGAAGAACAAAACGTTGGTATCCGTGTAGCACTGCGTGCTATGGAAGCGCCGCTTCGTCAAATTACCAAGAATGCAGGCGATGAAGAGTCCGTGGTTGCGAACAATGTTCGCGCTGGTGAAGGTTCATACGGCTACAACGCAGCAACGGGTGTATACGGCGATATGCTAGAGATGGGTATCCTAGACCCAACAAAAGTAACGCGCTCTGCGCTGCAGTTTGCGGCATCAGTTGCAGGCCTAATGATCACCACTGAAGCGATGGTGACTGACCTACCACAGAAAGATTCTGGTATGCCAGATATGGGGGGTATGGGCGGTATGGGTGGCATGGGCATGATGTAATCAGCCTACCCGCTGTCAATATTTGAAAAAGCTGAGGAGCGATCCTCAGCTTTTTTTTCTCGCTGAGAATGTGTCGTTTATTCAAGAATATGAACAATATCCGATATAAGATGAGATTCATATTCTACACTGCTACTGGGATGCATATGAATGCAACTTGGTAAGTGCATGAAAAATAGAATTTTTTAAAAAGGTTTTGTCAAATGGATGAAAAAATATTCAGACATTTGACAAAACAATGACTTGGCAAAATTGAACGGCGTACATAATAAGTCGATGGGTACGGGAGTTGGCATCGCGCCACCGGTACTTAACAACTCATAGTCAGTGGAGACTCAACCAATGAAAAAAATCTTAACAGCAGCAGTGGTAACCGCGTTAACGTCAACAGCGGCAATGGCAGCAACGCCTGTAATGTTTTCTTCAATCAATAACTTCAACGCGCCAGATGACAGCGCCGTGGCGGGGGTTCGCGTTGCCGCGCTCTACGGTAAAGTAGATAACTTGAAAGGTGTTGATCTAGCGGTGGTTGGTCTCTCTGAAACCGACACAACAACAGGTGTTAACTTAGGTATCTTTGGTGCATCGAAAGTAAACCAAGAAATGACAGGTGCGTCACTGGGTTTCTTCAACTGGAATACTGGCCAAACAACAGGTGTTAACCTTGGTGCAGTGAACTTGACCAATGATGTTAAAGGCGCAAACGTTAGTTTTGTGAACTACTCTGAAGGCAACACTATGGTCGATGTGGGTGCGGCAAACTTCTCGGATACTTCGACTGTTCAGGTGGGCGTATTCAACAAAACCGCAAAAATTGAAGGCGTGCAAATTGGCCTAATCAACTGTGCGGACAACGGTTTCTTCCCTTGCTTCCCAATCATTAACTTTGCGAAGTAAGCTCAATCGAGAGTGAAGTTCTCGATAGCATAAAGAAACCCCAGCCAATAATGGTCTGGGGTTTCTTGTTTTTAGCAGTGAGCAAAGATAGCCATATACTGGTTTATTTAATCAGGCGTGAACTGCGGCGCTGCTGAATTTTTTGGTGAACGCCGCGGCGCAGCGCTTGAATGCGGTTTTCGGCTTTGTCGACGCCGAGCAACACGGTCAGGACAAGTACCGTCATGATCACAGATTGCTGCATCAATCCTAAACCAATCATCATCCCCATCGACGCCAGTACCCAGATAACGGCGGCGGATGTCACCCCGTGAATTTTCCCATCTTGAGTCATCATCACACCTGCACCTAAAAAGCCCACACCGGTAATGATTTGTCCAAGCACTCGGGCTTGATCAAGAGTATTCGGCGAGAGGTAGACCGCCATAGACATAAAAAAGTAGGTACCAGAAATAATCAAAATAGAAGTTCGAATACCCACTGGCTTGCCACGAGTTTGCCGCTCGGCACCGATTAACACTCCATTGACCGCACAGCATAATAAGGCGACCCAACTAAACGGCTCAATATTGAGCAGGGAATCTAAGGTTAATGACATAAAGGCTTCCTAAAAAAGTACAAAGAAAATGCGATGAACAAGCGTGAGTTATTCAAGATAGAGATCCAGTGGGGTTTTGCTTGGACGACCACCGATTTCTCGAGTCAGGGTTGGGACAAGATAGCCAGACACTTGCGTGATCAAGCCGCGCATAATTGCTTTGGCTTCTTGGTCGGAAACATAAAAATGTGCCGCGCCTTGAACCTTATCCAACACATGTAAGTAATAGGGCAAAATGCCGGCATCAAACAGTGCTTCGCTAAGATGCATTTGCGCCTCGACGCTATCATTCACTCCTTTCAGCAACACGCTTTGATTCAATAATGTCACACCTATGCGTTTTAACCGATGCAGTTGCGAGGTTAACTCGGCGTTGATCTCATTGGCATGGTTGATGTGCGTGACCAAAATGACTTGCAAGCGTGTTTGTTCTAGCAGCTGGCACAGTTCTGTTGTGATGCGTGCGGGTATCACAACAGGCAAACGCGAGTGAATTCGTAGTCGCTTGATGTGGGGGATGTCAGCAATACGTTCAATTAGCCACTGTAACTCGTCATCTTTGGCCATCAAGGGATCGCCACCGGAAAAGATCACTTCATTCAGCGCGCTATTTTGTGCAATGTAATCGAGGCTTTGTTGCCAAACCGTTTTGCTGCCTTTGTTGTCTTGATAAGGGAAGTGACGGCGGAAACAATAGCGGCAGTTAATCGCGCACCCTCCTTTAACGATCATCAGCGCACGATTTTGGTACTTGTGGAGTAGGCCAGGAATTGCATTGTCTTGCTCCTCAAGGGGATCGACAGAATATCCAGGATGGATTTCATGCTCTTCGCTAACGGGCAACACTTGGCGCAACAGCGGATCATTCGGATTACGTTTTTCCATTCTTTCGACAAAACTTTGCGGCACGCGTTGTGCGAACAATCCACGTGCTGAGAACCCGTCTTGCCAAGGTGTTGGATCGATTTCCAACATTTTGAGCAAGGTTGCAGGATCAGAGATCCCATTCGCTAGCTGTTTGAGCCAGTTTTGCTCAACAGATTCGACTTTTCGGGTTATTATGTGCGGCATTGAATTTAGCTCTAAGAATGTAAGAGGACAAAATGGCTACAGTTAGCACTAATGAATTTAAAGGCGGCCTAAAACTCATGATCGATAGCGAGCCTTGCGTTATCTTGGAAAATGAGTACGTAAAACCGGGTAAAGGCCAAGCGTTCAACCGCGTTAAAATTCGTAAACTTCTTTCTGGTAAAGTGCTAGAGAAAACATTCAAGTCTGGTGACACTTGTGAAGTGGCAGACGTAATGGATATCGACCTAGATTATCTATATTCAGACGGCGAATTCTACCACTTTATGAACAACGAAACGTTCGAGCAAATTGCAGCAGACGCAAAAGCGGTTGGTGAGAGCGTTAAGTGGTTGGTTGAGAACAACACTTGTATGTTGACACTTTGGAACGGTAACCCGATTGCGGTAACACCACCAAACTTTGTTGAGTTAGAAGTGATTGAAACCGATCCGGGCCTAAAGGGTGATACTCAGGGTACAGGTGGTAAGCCTGCAACACTATCAACCGGTGCTGTTGTTCGTGTGCCGTTATTCATCCAAATCGGTGAAGTGATCAAAGTTGATACACGTAGCTCAGAGTACGTGGGTCGCGTGAAGTAATTTCAGCCCGATAGTTTCTAAAAAGGTCGCCTTGGCGGCCTTTTTTATTTCGGACAGAGTTTGTTGTCGACGTGTGGTGAGGCATCTGTCATTTGGCGCTCGTTTATTGATTGTATGCATCGCCAATTTACATTTGCTAACAATAAGGGATTGGTTGCATTTCTAAGTCTCAAAAATGAGTCATTTGTTTTGTTAATATCGACTTACTTTATGGAACTGATATCACATTTATAAAACGGATGACGTTATGACGATGAAACCACTCTCTCTACTCGCCATTATTGCGAGTTCACTCAGCCTTTCAGTACAAGCTGAATCCAATACTGCTAATGCATTTTCAGTAAGTTACAATCAACCCGATAGCGGTTTGTGCCAGTTTAGCGAAGATCTTGGAGCAACCACTTTCGATGTGCGCTCAGGCAAGCTTTGGGCTTGTAGTGAAATGGGATGGGTATATTTTGAATCTGTTAGCCCATTGCAGTGTGATGGTTTGCGCACAGAAGAAGAGTTAGCAAATTACAAAGCATGGAAAAAAGGCAGCTATCGCAGTGGCGCGTTAGTAGTGCACAACGGCCAACTGTACAAAGCAAGAAGTTGGACCAACGGTGAACCGGGCAAGGCAGAAGAGTGGGAATTAGAAGGTATCTATCCTACGGGGCCTTCACGTTGGAGTTCGGTAGAGCAGTACCATTCAGGTAGCCAAGTGGTTTACATGGGGCATGTTTACCAATCCTCTAGCTGGTCAAAAAACACCAATCCAGCGAAAGAAGCGTACAAGTCAGGCTGGAAAAAATGGAAGTACGTTGGTCCATTTGAGTGCCCTAATTCATAAATCAGATGCAGATATACCAGAAGGTCGCCTTGGCGGCCTTTTTTGCGTTTTGTTCAAAACAATAACTCTGTCAAATATTCGGAAAAAGTTAATTATTTTGGTGAATCTTTCGACTATTCCTTTTTGTCTTAAATTGTTACATTTGTACCTGTTGTTGATGAGGTAGATAACACCTTGGTTTATTTAGTTTTATCTCATAAACAACCATGCAAAGGAGAATAATAATGAACAACTCAAACCTAGGACAAAGTTTGAAAGTGGAAGAAAGACGTCAGTTGCTTCGCCGTGGCATCAAAACGGCGATTATTGGTGTGCCGTTGTTGGCGCTAGGACTCACCATCAATAGCTCGGTGTTAATGACTGATGCGGGCTATAGCTACGTGCACCAGAACAATATTACTGGTGAGTTGGATGTGTTTACCGAGCCTGGTATTCATTTCCGCATGCCGTTTTTATCGAAAATCACCCAGTATGATCAGGTGATCACGGTGTCGTTTGGCAACAATGCAGGTGAGGATTTCTATCAGCGTTTGGACCCGGTGCAAGTGCGATTTGCCGATACGTATATAGGGCAAATTCCAGTGACGTTCCGCTTTAAGTTGAGCACAGATCCGGAAGCGTTAATCAAAATGCACCGTGAGTTTCGCAACAATAGCAACTTGATTGATGCACTGTTGGTGAAAAACGCGCGTAACGTCACCGTGATCACCGCTACCCAGTACACGGGTGAAGAGTTTTTCCAAGGTGGCTTAAACCAGTTTAAATCGAAACTGGGTGATCAACTACGTGAAGGGATTTATCTGACCGAGCGTCGTCAAGTGGAAGTGGAAGAGTTGGATTTGGCTCCGGTTGGCGTTGATCAATCAAATGCGAATCAGCTACAGCGTACTAACCAGTTAGTATGGAAAACCGTACCGGTGTTGGATGGGACTGGTCAGCCAATTCGCCAAGATAATCCACTGCAGCAATATGGTATTCAGGTTACTCAGGTCACCATTGGTGATCCTCAGCCTGAAAAGCAGTTGGATCAATTACTGGCGGATAAAAAGCGCTTAGTGGCTGATCGTATTCGAGCGATTCAAGAGCAGGAAACATCGAAAGCGCAGGCGGAAACGGAACAACTTCGTAAAGAAATTCAGCGTACTCGTGAAGTACAAGACGCTCAGCGTCAAAAAGAGTTGGCGATCATCTCGCAGCAAAAGGATGTTGAAGTGGCGCGCCAAATCGCTGAACGCGAAATTGTCGAAGTGGAGAAAACCAAGCGTCTTGCGGAAGTGGAAAAAGAGAAAGAGCTGGCGATAGCGGAAGCCAACCTTGCGATTCAAAAAGCCAACTCACTTTCTGCTGAGTTTGAAGCGAAAGCGATTTTAGAAAAAGGTCGTGCTGAAGCGGAAGTGCTTAAAGCGAAATACGCGGCATTAGGGGCCAACCGAGAAGTGTATTTGGCTGAGCTAAACAGAGATGTGGCCAATTCGCTGTACAATAATCTGCAAAACTTCCAAGTGCAGATGCCACAGAACTATATTGGTGGCAGTGATGAAACGGGGTTGAAAACAAACTTAGACGTCATTACGGGGTTCGGCGCACTTGGCTTGATGGACCAAACCAAGAAAGTGGTCAATAAATAAAGCAGTTGAAACAATGGCAATAAAAAAAGCTGGCGACACGCCAGCTTTTTCTTTTTCAGTGCGCCATGCTTACAGCATGAAAATGAACACCACCGCCAATGCTGAAATCAATCCAGCAATCGCGTAACAGGCAATTTTGCCGACCACGCCAGTGTGGAATTTGAGATCATGCATGCCGTGGTGAACACGGTGCATCGCATGCCACATTGGTAAGGCCAGTGTCGCGATGATAAACAATGCGCCGATGATGCTGGTGGCAAAGCTCACCACTCGGTCGTAACTCAGCGCTTCTGCACTGATCACGCCCATTGGCACAAGAATACCCAGTACCAAAACAGTAACCGGTGTGATCATGGCAAACCAAGTACCGCCTGCACCAAACAGGCTCCACCAAACTGGCTCATCAGAACGTTTTGGCGCTCTATCTACGTTGTAATTCGGTTTCATCGTTAAAGCTCCTTACACCACGATAAGTACGATCAGTGAGATAAATGCCACCGCCGCCCACTGAGCGAGCACGATGATTTTTTTATCAACAGGTTTGCCCTTCAAACGAATTGGCATGACCTGAGGCATCATACTGAAGAAGGTGTGAGCATGAAGTAGGCTGCCGAGTAAGGCGACGATGTTAATCGCGATCACCACTGGATTCGCCATAAAGTTCAGCCATGTTTGCCAAGCTTCTGGCCCTTTCACCAGAGAACCCAAACCGACAGTCAAGAACAGGGTGAAGAGAATCAGTGGCAGCACCGTCGCTTCACGTAGCATGTAGAAGCGGTAGAATGGGTGATCTTTCCACCAAGTGCGTTTTACTTCACGAACGTAAGGTTTACGATTACTCATTCTTATGCCTCCTGTGGTTTCAGCATTGCAATGACGAAGTCCATTGATGACTCGACTTTGCCTTGGTTAACCGCGGCAGCAGGATCAACATTCTTCGGACAAACTTCAGAACAGTAGCCAACAAACGTACAGCCCCACGCACCGTTTTCGCCATTGATCAGCTTCATACGTTCTGCTTTACCATTGTCACGGCTATCTAGGTTGTAGCGGTGTGCCAAAGTCAGTGCTGCTGGACCAATGAACTCTGGGTTCAAACCGAACTGCGGACACGCTGCGTAGCAAAGACCACAGTTAATACAACCCGCGAACTGCTTGTATTTTGCCAGCTGTTCAGGGGTTTGTAGGTTAGTACCATCTTCTGGTTTGCGGTCGTTGCCAATGATGTAAGGTTTGATCGCTTCTAGGCGCTCGATGAACGGCGTCATATCGACAATCAAATCTTTCTCGATTGGGAAGTTTGCTAATGGCTCAATTTTCACGCCATCTGGGTAGTCGCGCAGGAAGCTCTTACACGCCAGTTTTGGCACGCCGTTGACCATGATGCCGCACGAGCCACAAATCGCCATACGACAAGACCAACGGTAAGAGAGGTTTTTGTCGAGATGATCTTTGACGTAGCCCAGAGCATCAAGTACCGACATGGTTTCATCAAACGGGACTTCGAAAGCTTGAAAACGAGGTTCTGCGTCTGTTGCTGGGTCGTAACGCAGAATGTCTACTTTTTGAATGCGGTTTGCCGACATTATGCTTGCTCCTCTGCGTTTTTCTCTGCGGCCTTAGCGGCTTCTTCAGCGGCAGCTTTCTCTGCTGCTTCACCATACAAACGTGCTTTAGGCTGAGACTTAGTGATAGTCACGTCGCTGTAGCTGATGTTTGGTGCTTGATCTTCTTGGAAGAAAGCCAAAGAGTGCTTGAGGAAGTTCACGTCATCACGATCGGTACAGCCGTCGTCAAGACGTTGGTGAGCACCACGAGATTCTTTACGTAGAATCGCAGAGTGAACCATTGCTTCCGCCACTTCTAGGCCGTAACCCACTTCGATTGCGTAGAGAAGGTCGGTGTTGAACACTTTGCCTTTGTCTTTGATGCTGATGCGCTTGTAACGCGCTTTAAGCTCAGTGATCTTATCGATAGTGGCTTGCATCAAATCTTCTTGGCGGTAGATACCACAGCCCGCTTCCATGGTGTGACCCATTTCCGTGCGGATATCTGCCCAGTTCTCATCGCCTTCTTGGTTCATTAGCGCTGCGATACGCTCTTCAACCGCTTTCACTTGTGCAGCGATAGACGCGTCGTTCCAGCCTTTGAATTCAGCCGCGCGTTTCACTGCTTGCTCGCCCGCAACGCGGCCAAACACCACAAATTCTGCTAGTGAGTTCGAACCAAGGCGGTTTGCACCGTGCAGACCAACAGAAGCACATTCGCCAACCGCGAACAGGCCTTTAATGCGTGTTTCACACTGTTTGTCGGTTTCAATACCACCCATGGTGTAGTGAACCGTTGGACGAATTGGAATCGGCTCTTTTGCTGGGTCAACGTTCACATACGCTTTAGCGAGTTCACAAATGAACGGTAGACGCTCTTGCAGGTATTCTTCGCCTAGGTGGCGCAAATCTAGGTGTACCACGTCACCGAGTGGGTGCTTGATGGTGTTGCCTTTCTGCTGCTCGTGCCAGAACGCTTGAGAAACTTTGTCACGTGGACCAAGTTCCATGTATTTGTTCTTCGGCTGGCCAACCGGTGTTTCTGGGCCCATGCCGTAGTCTTGCAGGTAACGGTAGCCGTTTTTGTTAACAATGATACCGCCTTCACCACGACAACCTTCGGTCATCAGGATACCGGTGCCTGGTAGGCCCGTTGGATGGTATTGAACAAATTCCATATCGCGTAGAGGAACGCCGTGACGGTAAGCCATTGCCATACCATCGCCCGTTACGATACCGCCGTTGGTGTTACAGTGGTAAACACGGCCAGCACCACCGGTTGCAAGCACTACGGATTTCGCTTTGATCGTGACCAACTCACCTTCTGCCATATGGATGGCGATCAGGCCTTGAACTTCACCGTCATCAACAAGCAGATCCACCACAAAGTACTCATCAAAGCGGTTGATGTTTGAGTACTTCATTGAAGTTTGGAATAGGGTGTGTAGCATGTGGAAGCCAGTTTTGTCTGCCGCAAACCACGTACGCTCAACTTTCATACCGCCAAAGCGACGAACGTTGACCTCGCCATTCTCCTTACGGCTCCATGGGCAACCCCATTGCTCCATTTGGATCATTTCGCGTGTCGCGTTTTCAACAAAGTATTCAACAACATCCTGTTCACAAAGCCAGTCACCACCACCAACGGTATCGTTGAAGTGATTGTCTAGGCTATCCTCATCCTTGATAACTGCTGCTGAGCCACCCTCTGCTGCGACCGTATGAGAACGCATTGGGTAAACCTTAGAAATTAAGGCTACTTCCAGATCCGGGTTTGCTTCAGCCGCTGCAATAGCAGTACGAAGACCAGCGCCGCCTGCGCCGATGACTGCGATATCTGTGATGATAGTTTGCACAGTTATCCTCCAGTGTGTGAGTGCGGAAATCCGCTTGTTATTGTGAGATAGGGGYGTAGACAAACGCATACTCCCCAAAAGTAGTAGTGACAGTGTAGAAGAGCTTTGTGATAGAAAAATTGATGTATTTAGGTTTTGCTTTCGGAAATGCAA
>NZ_NPKW01000449.1:0-1255 GCF_002265885.1 Vibrio sp. 03_296 | reverse complement strand
TGGTCCATTTGTACGTTCGTCTTATCATGCCGATATGCAGGCGCAAGGCTTAGAAGTCAAATAAGCCAAAGCACTGATTGCCTCGAAAAATAAAAAGCTGGTATTGATAACCAGCTTTTTATTTGTCTTAAATCTTTGTCTATCCAGCCTTCACGACATGAATTGCTTGTCATCTATTGGTCAATTCTATAGGCTTGATGCAAACGCATATCCATCGCATTGCGTATGGCATTCTAAATTTTMAMAAAAGTAGGATTGATTAGATGAACAAATTAGGTTTTATCGCCCTATTCGCCTCAGCTCTTTTGGCAGGTTGCGCCCAACAAAACACCGCACAAGATAACTACCGCGAAGCCTCCTTTGAGCTATGCAATACCGAAGTGAAACTTTACTCAGTCAGTAAAGACGACGCGTCCGCATCGTATGCGCTGATGGTGCGAAGTTTGCGCTAAACAGTGAAGAGACACTGAATGTAATGCGTGATATCAATATCGATTACTGTGATGGTGAAGGCTTAGGTAAGTTTAGCGAAACCAATAGCTACTACTCGTTCCAATGTAAGTCAGGTTCGCTATTAAGCATTTCTAAAGACAAGTAATGGCTGTCGCTACGCCAACGCTCTTGGTTGAAATGGTGACTTTCTTGTTCCTTTACTGTTTAACTAAGAAATGTACGAATGAAAAGGCTTCCATCCGGAAGCCTTTTTGATGTTCAAGTAGCCAAAATCTTATGCGTAAACAGGTAGACGCTTACAGATTTCTAGTACTTTCTGTTTCGTTGCTTCGATAACCGCTTCATTGCCGATGTTGTCTAGTACGTCACACATCCAGTTTGCTAGCTCTTTCGCGTCTTCTTCAGTGRAGCCACGGCGAGTGATCGCTGGCGTACCAACACGGATACCCGAAGTCACAAACGGACTACGAGGGTCGTTTGGTACTGAGTTCTTATTTACCGTGATGTTTGCTGCGCCTAGTGCTGCGTCAGCATCTTTACCTGTAATGTCTTTGTCGATTAGGTCAACAAGGAACAGGTGGTTTTCTGTACCATTAGATACGATTTTGTAACCACGCTCTTGGAACTGAGCCACCATGCTTTTGCGTTTTTCTACTATCGCGCGCTTGGTAAGCTTTAAACTCAGGTTCCATCGCTTCTTTGAACGCTACTGCTTTACCCGCGATAACGTGCATTAGAGGACCGCCTTGACCGCCAGGGAAAACGGCCGAGTTCAGTTTCTTGTACATGTCTTCGCCAGCGT